>DAIDJH010000070.1 GCA_027451425.1 Bdellovibrionales bacterium
AAGACAATGGCCTTCTTATCATGATTGCCAAGCAAGAACATAAAATGCGCATTGAGGTGGGGCAAGGATTAGAGGGTGACATTCCTGATGCTGTTGCCAATCGAATTATTTATAATACGATGAGGCCGCTCTTTCGTCAGGGTCATTTCGCTCAAGGTACATACGCGGGCATTGTTCGAATTCTCTCGCATGCTGACCCAAGCTATCTAAAGCAGCTTGAGAAAAGTGGCGGCATTGCCGTCAGTACCGATTACGATAACGGCGCGCCCATGCCGTTGAGTAAATCCATTATACTTATTTTCATGCTTGTGTTTTTGGGGCCGTGGTTATTTTTCGCGCTGACCGGTGGCGGTTTTTGGGGAGGGTTCGGCGGCGGCTTTGGTGGATTCGGCGGTTTCGGAGGCGGCGGTTGGAGTGGTGGTGGCGGTTGGAGTGGTGGCGGCGGCGGATTCTCAGGTGGAGGCGCCTCAGGTGGATGGTAGAATGACTGGACAAATCCCAAGTTGGGCACGTGCATATTTGAGCGAAGAGGATAATCAAAAAATCTCTCAGGCCGTTAAAGATGCCGAAGCGAAAACCTCAGCTGAAATAATCACGATGTTGGTGCGAAGATCGAGCGGCTCCCATATGGTGCCGTTTACGATGACGCTTCTTTGGACCATTTTGCTGCTGTTACTTGCAATCAACCGACAAGAATTGTTGATTCACGACCATTATTGGTGGATTTTGCCGTTATTGATCGTGCTTGGGGCGACTATTGCTTTTGTTGTAGCGCAGGGTTCATTTATACAAAAATTATTCACGCACCCCCGAGATCGTCACATGCAAGTGTGGACGCGAGCCGAGCTGGAGTTTCATCGTCAACAATTTGATCGCACACCGGACCATAAAGCAGTTTTGATTTTTGCCTCGCTTTTTGAGCGCGACGTCGTGGTGCTCGCCGATTCAAAGATCGCCGAAAAATTACCATCCGAAACGTGGATGGGGATCGTTGACACACTCGTTTCAGGTTTTCGCGAGAAAAGTCACGGTCATGGTTGGGTTCAGGCAATTGAAAAATGCGGAACAATTTTAGCCGAAAAATTTCCGGCGGAGTCAGCGCATAAGCCAGCGTTTAGCGCGGGGATTTATTTAAAAGAGTAGGCCCATCCTGGTCGGTGAAACGCGGCTGCCGTTTTACTGCACATCATCAGAAAGTGGTCTGCGCAGAAGAAATCCTTGGCACGATTGTGATTCGGATTTGCTGAGTAATTGCTCCATCCATTGCGACCACGCTTTTCCAACAAACGGTACGCCTTCGACCATTGAAACGGCAGCTTGGCGTGGATTTAAATATTGCTCGGAGTCCTTCTCAATCCGCGCGAGTTCTTCAGTGCCGGCGTAACGCTTTTGCGCCCACTTTCTTGCAATTTTCCACATAACGGGGATCATAGCGGCTAAAGCAAGAGTCGATAACCACGGGGTGAACCAATTGGCGTCTCCAGCTCGATATTCGGCCTGCATCCAGGTGAACCACATGCGATCGCTCTGGGTCATAGCATTGCGTGGCAGATAATATTTGAATTGGCGATACCAATCGGTTTTCTTCAAAATTTTGCGGTCAACGGTAGTGACATGATATTTGCCGCTTTCGTCGCGTGTAATTATGGGTATTTTAGAAGTGACCCAGCCTTGGTCCTGTCTCAAACGTTTTTTGATGTCGCTGAATTTGTTAAACGGTTGTTTGAGTTTTTTTGATATTTGCAGAGATATCCAAAATTGCGCGAGATTGAACGCGGTCGACAATGGGCTCCAGATATTGATCATCTGGGTAAGTCCGCCCGGGCTGATGGCTTTAATGCCGAGATACATGGCGACGTTTGTAACCTGATCTTTTCGTTCAAGCTCTCTAACGGTTAAACCTCGGCTCCGCCAGTTTTGATAGAATCGCGTGAAAAGGCCCAAGGTAAATGCGAAGCCTAAACTGAGATATGCGACGGCACCGGGAGAATGCGATGCTGCAACATGCATATTCCACAAGTGGCTCGTGCCCCACACAAAAGCTACAGACATTATTTTTGCCGAAGTGGCTTGCGCGACCGCTGACAGTGTGCCGACCCAAGCCGTGTACCACGTCGGCGGCTGATATGTGGCTCGCCACCATGCCGCGATTTTTTCTTTTCGCGACTTTGGTTTCGGCAAGAGTTGAATTCCGTTGTCAATCACTTGATCGCCTGAAACGGAAACCAAAATCACGTCGCGCCCAAGCGGGACTTTATGAACTTGGCCATCGGGAGTTTGAAATTGATACGTCGGTCGCCTGTATCCCGAATTGTACCACATTTCAGCGATCAGCCGCTTAAAGGCCTTCGAGTCTTGTTCAACTTCGGGCTCTACGAAAATGAATTTAACACCCGAATATTGATCTGTAATTCGTGCGGTCGGGTAGCCATCGACAGCGGAAAACTCCACCTTTCCTGCGCCTGGGATGTCATACAAGATCTGATCTTTATTGAGTTCTTCGACAAAGGTTTCGGGGCCGAGTCGTTCATAATCTGCGCGCATTTTCTCGCGAGCTTGGATATAGGCCCGATGGTAGAACTGTATCGTTTGGACGGGGTCGTTACGATCCGCTATTTTTTCGAGTGGGCTACCGCCGGTTGCGGCGTAAGCGCGATTCAGCTCTTCTTCAAGCGCTAGATCGTCAGCCGTTTGAAATTGAAATCGGCGAAGTCCATCGAACTGTTGGCCTTGAAAATCAGGAGTGAATTGGACTGCCTGTGTTTTTGTTGCGGCAAGCGCAAGAGCCGGATTGATTAATATGGCTAAAGATAGAATGCAGCAGAGAAACTTTCTCGCTTGATTCGGTCTGACCATTGTTGAGTCGGCCCTTCCCCTATTAATTTTTTTTGATAAGCTCTTCATAACAGCAAACCGGCAAAAATGCTTGAACAGTTTTACAATTGCGCGTATCAAGGGCGAGTTTTGTAAAAATTTCGTTTAGGAGGGTGTGGTAATGAATTCAAATATGCGTTTAGGATTTTCAACTGTCATAATTGGCATGTTTTTGGCAGCGACTTCGATGTCGATTCCGGCCATTGCAAAGTCTCATAAAAAAGGAGCAAAAAAAGTGTCTAACCCTGTGGTGATCATTGATACGTCGATGGGCAAAATTGATGTGGAGTTAAATCCGGCAAAAGCGCCGAAGACAGTTGAGAATTTTTTAAAATACGTTCATGCGGGATTTTATAGCGGTACGATTTTCCACCGCGTGATCAAAGGGTTTATGATCCAGGGTGGGGGGCTTGACGAGCAAATGAACGAAAAAGAAACGCGGCCACCGATTAAAAACGAAGCGGACAACGGTTTGAAAAACGAAAAATACACGATTGCTATGGCGCGAACAAGTGTGGTCGATAGCGCGACGGCACAGTTTTTTATTAACACGGCTGACAATGCTTTTCTGAACTTTCGCTCGAAGAATCCGCAGGGTTATGGTTATGCGGTGTTTGGCAAAGTGATTTCGGGCGAAAAGGTTGTCGACAAAATTGAGGCGGTTGCTACGGCCGATAAAAATGGCATGCAAGACGTTCCTGTTACGCCCGTTGTGATTAAATCGATCACATTGAAAAAAGATTAAAATCGAATTTATTCTTTTTGCAGTTTGGATTTGGCCGCTGCGGCACTTTTTAAAATGGCTCTGTCCGCAGTGGGAAATTTTAAATTGAGCGAGGTGATCGTATGGGTCACAATTTCAGCGACAAGTGTCCGAGCTACCCATTTGAAGTCTGCTGGGACAATATACCACGGGGCCCATGACGTGCATGTCGCCGAGATCGCATTTTCGTAGGCCTTACGGTATTCATCCCAATATTTTCGTTCCGCAAGGTCCGATGGAGAAAATTTCCAAAGTTTTGATGTATCGTTGAGTCGCGCCAAAAGCCGGTGCTTTTGTTCCTTTTTTGAAAGATGCAAAAAGAATTTCAGTATTATAGTGCCGTTGCGCGAGAGATGATGTTCGAACGCATTGATGTCCTCAAAGCGGGACTTCCACAATTTCCCCCAATTTTGAGTTGAAAGGTGCTCTTTGGCGATCCACTCGGGGTGAACTTTAACCGCGACCACATCTTCATAGTAGGATCGATTGAAAATTGTTATGCGGCCGCGTTCGGGAGAGACTAAACCGTATCTCCAAAGAAAACTGTGTGCCAACTCTTGAGTTGAAGGCTGTTTGAAGCTGTGAACCGAACAACCCTGCGGGTTGATTCCCGACATGACGTGCTTAATAGTGCCGTCTTTACCGGCGGCATCCATGCCTTGAAGAATGATAAGAAGAGACTTGGTATCATTCGCGTACAGGAGATTTTGCGCGGCTTCGAGCTCTTGCACATTTTTCTTAAGAAGTCGCACGGCCGTATCTTTGAGATCGGCTTGGTCATGGGTTTTAAAAGATTTTTCATGCGACCAATCCGTTTCGATATTTTTAAGATGCACTTTTGTGCCCGGTTCAACTTTAAGCCGTCTAAGCGCTTTTTCACCGAGCATGCCGGGCCCTCATTACCTACCGGAAAATTTAGCTTTGGCCAGGGCGGGATATGTCGCCTCGGCTTTTTGCGGGAGGTTCTTCTTAAGGTAGTCAAATGCCGTTTGAACGTCATCCACTTGCTTGATGAGATTCAAATCTTCGGAATCGATCGTTCCATGCTTTACTAAACTTTTAAAGTTTATTACTTCTTCCCAATATTTTGATCCGTAGAGAAGGATTAGAACTTTGCGGTCTAATTTTTTTGTTTGCGCGAGAGTCAGCGTCTCCATAAACTCGTCTAACGTGCCGAACCCGCCAGGAAAAACGATCAACGCCCGCGACAAATGTGAAAACCACAGCTTGCGCATGAAAAAATAATGAAACTCGAAAAGAAGTTCAGGAGTTATATAGGGATTGGGGCGCTGTTCATGAGGCAGCCCGATATTAAACCCGATGGTCTTTTCGCCGGCGTCTGCCGCGCCACGATTGGCGGCCTCCATGATGCCGCCGCCGCCACCTGAGCAAATAACGAACCGTCGTGAGCCGTGCAGTGTTTTTGCCCACTCGGCTAATTTTTTTGCGAGCAAACGGGCGTCGTTATAGTAATGCCCTAGAGGACCATCCTCGGTCATTCTGGCCGAGCCGAAAAAAACGATAGTGTCGTGCACGCCTTCGCGGCGGAGCCTATAAAGCGGTTCGAGATATTCGGCTAATATGCGTACGGGCCGGCCGTCGTCACTGTCGAGAAATTTGCGATTGTGGTAGGCGGGCTCCGACGTGAACTTGGGCATTTGAAAATCTCCTTGCCCAATTCTTTCAGAAGTCCCGCCGTGGTGTCATGATGTATTTCGCTATTCTGCGTCTTCGCAAGTGCTTAAACCTAGAATCGTGTAGGCGGGGCAATATCGGATTATCCCGGAAAGCATGATGAGAAATCCAAAGACGTACCAGTATGCGGAATGTCCGTTAAAGGCGAAGATAATGCCGCCTGCGCCAAGAATGAAGCGGGCCAATGTATCGATCATGCCGACGTTTGGTTTCATAAAAGTCCTCCCACACTTTTGGAATGAGCAATTCGCATGCCGTGTTTAGAGTCAATTTAAAGGAGTCTTGAGAGGATTAAATTGACAATATGTCTCAGTGGGAGCGGAATTGACTGAATTGGCCCAAAGTTTTACGTAAAAGGCCGTTCAACGCGTACGGTTCAACAAGGAGAAATCAAATGCGAAATTTTCATAAATTACAAAAAATGACTCTTGGCCTGTTATGTGCGGGTTTGTTTACAGTATTACCGCTTGCCGCGCATGCCGATTTGGCGAATGAAATTTCGACGGCGGCTGATCACGCGAAACTTTCAACGCAAGCGCCGACCCTCAAGGTGGCCCAACTCCACCTTCATCACACATTGAATTGTTTGGTTGGCGCCAAAGGTCACGGATATGACGCTAAAGCTGGTGACCCTTGTAGTGGGATGGGCAAGGGCGCAATCGCGGATGCAACCAGCGCCAAAACCAAGCGTATGCTTGAGCATGTTGCCGCGCACGTTCACACGGCACTTCGCAATCGTCGTCTCTCCACTGTTAAAAAGTTGGCCGGTGCAATTGAAACCGAACTCGTGAAAGTTAAATAGGTTATTTTTACGCCATGATTTATGTTCGCGGTTTCATCGCTGGTTTCGTTTCAACTCTAGTTTTTCATCAAGGGTTGTTGGGCATTCTGTACGTCATGAAGGCGACGCCGTTTGTGCCGTTTAATATGGCTTCAACCAAGCCATTTGGTGTGCCGGCGGTTGTATCGCTGGCATTTTTTGGCGGCGTCTGGGGAGTTGTAATCGCTAAACTGGTGGTAAATGCCGCGCCAGTAAAACAGCTGATGAAGTGGATTGTCTACGGAGCGATTGGCCCCACGGCCGTCGCGGTGGCCGTAGTGTTCCCGCTTAAGGGGATTCATTTTCAACCTAAAATTATCCCTGCGGGGTTACTGCTAAACGGTGTTTGGGGCCTCGGATGTTATTTGATTATGCAAATTCGCATACGACCCAAGGCAGCCGGATAATTCGTTGTCACCGGTTGCGACCCAAACAATCTCTATTTGAGACGTTTTAAATATGAGCATCTCGGCATTCGAGCCGGCGGGTATGCGGTTTGCAGTAACTTAACTCTAAAAAGGCAAAAATGAAAAAGCGCCAATATATTAATTCAAGAGTGTCTAAAGTGGTGACGCTGTTAGCAACTTCGACACTTCTTGTGGTTTCATTTCAAAACTGCTCAAAGGGATTTACGTCGACTGGCGCCAGTCAGCTTGCAAGTATAGCGAACCCTCCAGCGGCGCAAAGCACCAGTTCAAGTGGCTCGAGTAGTACCGGTTCTGGATCGTCGCAGAGCGGGTCTGGATCGTCGCAGAGCGGGTCTGGTTCGCAAGCCTCGGCGCCGTTTCAAAAAGTGCTCATCGTTGTGTTTGAGAATAGCAGCTATAGCGTTGCACTGAGCCAGCCGTTCTTCGCTCAGTTCGCAAAAGAAGGGGCACTACTCACAAATTTCAGTGCGGAGAGCCATCCTTCACAAGGCAATTACATCGCGCTTGTTGCCGGCGATGAATATAACGCGCAATACGACGTCTCGGTTGTCGTGCAAGCGCCAAATGTTGGCGATCTGCTAAGCGCCAGTGGTCTACTTTGGAAGAACTATGCCGAGGGCTTTCCTGGAAATTGCTATCTTGGTTGGACAGATGGGCTCTATGCCCGCAGACATGTTCCGTTTATAAGCTTTGCCGATGTGGAAAACAATCCAAAGAATTGCGCAAACGTGGTCAACGCCCAACAGTGGGCAACGGATCTTCAGACCAATTCCTTGCCTGCATATTCGCTTTATTCTCCAAACGTGGATGACGACGGACACAATACGTCGGCGGCGTTTGCCTCTCAGTGGTTTTCACAATTTATGTCTAATCTAAGCAAATATCCGAATGCCACTAGCGGTCTTTTGATCATTGCGACATTTGATGAGGCAGATAATACTTCTACTACAAATCACGTTTACACGGCTCTGTACGGTGCTGGGATAGTGCCAGGGAGCTCATCAAATCTTGCTTACAACCATTACAGTATACTTCGGACCATCGAAGACGATTTGAAGTTGGGCACGCTAAATAAACAAGATTCAGTTGCAACGCCAATTCAGGGTATCTGGAAATAGTCCATAACCCGTTAAAACTTGCGATACACGATCTCGCATTGGCGTGCACATCACGGAACATACACCCAAGCCGCTCCCGCACTAGAGTTATCGCCATCTCCGCCGACGATGGCGGTGTTACCGTCAGCACTCAGCGCAACTGATGATCCCTGCCAGACCGTGCCGCCGACGGCACCCGTGCCGACAAGTTTTGATCCTTGCTGTGACCAAGTGCTGCCCGTTCGAGTGAACACCCACGCCGCTCCCGCATTCGAGTTATCGAACCATCCGCCGACGATGGCGGTGTCGCCGTCCGCACTCAGAGCGACTGAGACGCCCTGCCAGGCAGCCCCGGTGGCGCCGGTACCCACGAGTTTTGATCCTTGTTGGGTAGTCGTTACACCAGTGGCTGTGACTGTGAAATTCGACGTGCTGTTAAAGCTGCCACTCGATGTTGTGGCAGAAATCGCGCCCGAGGTTGACCCAGGCATGACCAGAACTTGAGCGGAATTTGTGCTTTTGTTTACGATGATTGTTGCGACACCGCCAACGGTCACAGATTGTAGCGTGGATAAGTCACC
>DAIDJH010000071.1 GCA_027451425.1 Bdellovibrionales bacterium
TGGGATTTTTTAAGGACGCCGAAATCGCAAACCGAATCAATGAAATGCGCGAACGGCTCGCCGCTTTTGGGGCAAGCAACGATATCATTCAGGGCGCGCTCAGCAAAGTCAGGCACGTCGAAGATCAAGATCGCGAGCATTTCATCGAACTTGTGGAGCTTGTGGCGCAAGAAATTGTGACTTTGCATCTTGAAATCACGACTCGCGAAAACCGCATCCGCGAACTCAACAAAGAGCTCGGGAGTCGTTACAAGTATGACAACATGATCGGCAAATCAAAGCCGATGCAAAACCTTTATAGTTTGCTCGACAAAATCAAACTCGCCGAATCGACAGTTTTAATTCAGGGCGAAAACGGAACGGGTAAAGAGCTGATCGCGCGGGCGATTCACTACAATTCGCCGAGAAAAGACAAGTCGTTTATCATTCAAAACTGTTCGGCGTTTAACGACAACCTCCTTGAGTCCGAATTGTTTGGTCACGTAAAGGGTTCGTTTACCGGCGCGATTCGCGACAAGCGCGGACTTTTTGAAATGGCCGATAAGGGGACCTTCTTCTTGGACGAGATTGGTGACACTTCACCTACAATGCAGGTGAAGCTCTTGCGAGTATTGCAAGAAGGGACGTTTACTCCAGTGGGTTCGGTTGAACCCAAGCGCGTCAACGTTCGAGTGATCGCCGCGACCAACCGCAACTTAAAAGAGATGGTTGAACAAAATCTTTTTCGTGAAGATTTGTACTACAGGCTGAACGTCATCAACATCCACGTTCCGCCGCTTCGTGAGCGCAAAGAGGACATCCCGCTTCTTGTTGATTTCTTCTTGAGCCGCTCTGAAGAGGCGCATGGCAAAAGAATTCTCACCAAACGTGCCCTCGAAAAGCTTTACGACTATGCTTGGCCGGGTAACGTTCGTGAGCTGCAAAACGAGCTTGAACGGGTCGTCGTTCTGGCGGGATCCGAATCCAAAATCACGGCCGAGATGTTTTCGCCAAAAATCCTTGAGACATCCGACAAAAATAAAGTGCAAGGCGCGCGCTTGCACGGCAAGCTCAAAGACGCGCTCGAAGACATGGAGCGCGAGCTTATTCGCGATGGACTTCGTCGCACGGGCTGGAATAAGTCAAAGCTCGCCAAAGAACTCGGCATCAGCCGAGCCGGTCTTATCATGAAGGTTGAAAAATACGGCCTTGATAAGCGCAAAATGGCCAAATAAATAATTTGGCGAGTAATCGAGCGCAGTACTCTCTCTGAGAGCGCTCGATTTGAAGCTAGCCGAAAATTTTGGCGAGTTCCACAAATGTTCTAACCATCACTCCCGACGCGCCCTTTTTTGTGCAATAGTTCAAGCGATTGCCGACATGCCAAGCCGTACCCGCAATATCGAAATGCGCCCAAGGGATGTCTTTATCTACGAATTGCTCTAAGAAGGCGGCTGCCGTTGATGCTCCGGCCCCTTTCACTGACGAAATATTGCACAAATCCGCGTATGTGCCCTTCATGTCGCTGACATGATGGTCGTGGATTGGCAATGCCCAAACAAGTTCGCCCGAGATTTCGGCAGCGTCAGCAATTTTTTTACGGAGCTTTTTATCGCGTGTGAAAATGCCGGTGTGGATGTTGCCGAGAGCAACGACGCAGGCGCCAGTCAAGGTCGCGGCATCGAAAATGACGGCAGGCTTTAGCTCCGAGGCGTAAGAGAGCGCATCCATCAATATCAAGCGGCCCTCAGCGTCGGTATTATCAACTTCAACTGTTTTACCATTGCGCGCGGTCAAGATATCGCCAGGCTTATTGGCAAGGGGCCCGGGCATGTTTTCTGTTGCGGGCACAAGGCCGATCGCATTTATTTTGAGTTTAAGCTTGGCAATCGCAAGCATCGTGCCGATGACGGCGGTGCCGCCGCATTTGTCGAACTTCATCTCTTCCATGGCCGCGGAGGGTTTGATGCTGATCCCGCCCGAGTCAAAAGTGAGACCTTTGCCGACAAAACAGACCGGCTTTTTAGATTTCGCCGCGCCATTGTACTCCATGATGATAAAGCGCGGATCAACGGCGCTGCCGAGCGATACGCCAAGAAGCCCACCGAATTTTTCTTTGACGATTCGCGCCCGATCCCAAACGGTGACTTTGAGCCCCGTGCCTTTGGCCTTTTTAATGGTGGCGTCAGCCAATAATTCAGGGGTCATCAAGTTGCCCGGAACGTTGCCAAGATCTCGCGCGAAATTCACACAATCGCAAAGTTCGTGTGCCGTCGATATGGCCTTTTCAAGCGTTGCGGGACTGAATTTTTTTTCAACCACCAAATCGAGACGCGAAACGCATGTTGGCGCGTCTTTTTCCGCGTCATTTTTCTTTGTTTTAAATTGTTTGAAATCATACGCAGCAAGAAGGACGCCCTCGACAAAAGCCTGTGCATGCGCGGCGATCGGGCCAAATGCGATATCGGCTGAATCGATTTTGTTAGACTTCAGACAGGCATAAACGGAAGCGCCGAGACTGCGACTAGCTTCGCTCGACTTCGATTTCTCATCGAGGCTAAAAATCACGACGTTCTTATAGCTGCCGACGTTAGCCAGCCGGAGAACTGCGCCACTTTTTTTCAAATCATCCAACTTAAGGCCGTTTTGAAGAAGCGATTCGGTTAACTCGCCGAGTTGTTTGTTAAGGCTGGGATCCCCCAAGACTTCCGTTTTGGATTTTCCTTTACGCACAAACACGACAATTGTACTTGGATGCTTGTCTTTTATGGATGTTTTTGCGTTCGCTGAGCGGACATTGATCTGGATTGGACTTGAATCGTGGTCGAGAGGCATTAGTCACTCCTTGGTATTTGATAAAGCGTTTTCATTAAATTCCCGAAAAGACAAATGTAGGTTGCCATTTTCTATGGATGAAAACTGCGATATTATAACAATGAACTCTAAAAACGGAGATAAGGTGAGTCAAATCCAATCGACATTGATCCCCATGGTCATTGAGCAAACGCCAAGAGGCGAACGCAGCTACGATATTTATTCGCGCTTGCTAAAGGACCGCATCATCATGCTAGGGACGCCCGTGACCGAAGAAATTGCCAACAGTATCATCGCGCAGATGTTTTTTCTTGAAATGGAAAACCCTGATAAAGATATATCGCTTTATATCAATTCTCCCGGCGGGAGTGTATCTGCGGGGCTAGCCATTTACGACATTATGCAGTTTGTGAAGTGCGACGTGAGCACCATCTGCATAGGTATGGCGGCCAGTATGGCGGCCACGCTTTTGGCGGCTGGCGCAAAGGGCAAACGCTACATACTGCCAAATTCGCGAGTCTTAGTGCATCAACCCCTCATTATGGGGAATGGTTTACAGGGTCAGGCGAGCGATATCGAAATCCATGCAAAAGAAATGATAAAAACGAAAACGAGGCTCAATGAAATTCTTGTGAAACATACAGGGCAGTCGTTTGAAACGGTGACCAAGGCGACTGATCGTGATAACTACATGAGCGCGGAAGAGGCTCGAGAGTTTGGTATTGTTGACGAAGTTGTAAACAGCCGCAAATTGGTCAGAACATAGGATTTATTGAATGATGAATAAAGGTAACAACACATCTTACGGCAACTTGTGCTGCAGTTTTTGTGGTAAAAGCCAAAAAGAAGTAAAGAAATTGATTGCGGGCCCTGGCGTGTACATTTGTGACGAGTGTATCGACCTGTGCAACGATATAATCACTGAAGAAAAAGAACGCGAGGATATTGCTAAGCATAATTTGACTGTGCCGAAGCCAATCGACATCAAGTCTTTTCTCGATGACTACGTGATCGGTCAAGATTCCGCCAAAAAATCTCTCGCCGTCGCCGTTCATAATCATTACAAGCGAATCAATAGCGCAAGAAGTCGCAAAAAAGACGAAGTGGAGATCGCAAAATCCAACATTCTTCTGATTGGCCCGACAGGTTCTGGCAAAACTCTTCTGGCACAAACAATTGCAAAAATTTTGAATGTGCCATTTGCGATGGCTGATGCCACGGCCCTTACTGAAGCTGGTTACGTCGGCGAAGATGTTGAAAACGTAGTATTGAACCTCCTTCAGGCCTCCGATTATGACGTCGAAAAATGCAAAAAAGGCGTTATCTACATTGATGAGATCGACAAAATTTCACGCAAGGCCGAAAACCCATCGATCACCCGCGACGTGAGCGGAGAGGGTGTGCAGCAGGCGCTTCTTAAAATTTTAGAAGGCACAATCGCGAATCTCCCACCGAAAGGCGGGCGTAAACACCCACAACAAGAATTTATTCAGGTGGATACGACCAACATTCTGTTCATTTGCGGCGGCGCGTTTGTGGGGCTTGAAAAAGTGATCGAGAATCGGCTTTCAAGTCGAACTTTGGGTATTAGCGCAGACATCAAGACCAAAGCCGAGCGCGACGTCTCGGGCGAGAATATCTTAAAGAAGGTCGAGCCGGATGATTTGGTGAGGTTTGGTTTGATCCCTGAATTTATTGGCCGGTTACCAGTTGTGGCGGTACTCGACCAATTAACCGAAGAAGCTCTTGTCGACATCTTAGTTCGTCCGAAAAATGCACTTACAAAACAGTTCCAAAAGCTGATGGATTATGAGAATTGTCATCTCACTTTTACGGACCCGGCCCTTCGAGAGATCGCCCGCGAAGCGCTTAAGCGCAACACGGGTGCGCGTGGATTGCGAAGCGTGATCGAGAACGCCATGATGGACGTCATGTACGAAATCCCTTCCAAGGGCAACGTGAAGGAATGTATAATTGATCAAGGGACGATTCTCCACGGGGAGAAGCCGAAACTGGTCATCAGAACCGAGCGAGAGATGGCGCAACTGGCAACCGCGAAAACGGATGATTCTGCCGAAAGTGCGTAATAACTCCCTCGGGCTCCACACGAGGGAGGCCATATGAACCCCAATATGCAAAAACTTCCGCTACTGCCACTGCGGGATCTCATCATTTTCCCACACATGATGATGCCTTTGTTTGTCGGTCGAGAAAAAAGCATCAACGCGCTTGAAGAGGCGATGACAAAGCAAACCGATATTGTTTTGGCGGCGCAAAAAGACCCGAAGGCGAATGCACCCCAACCAGAAGAAATCTATCAAATTGGCACGATTGGCACGATCATTCAGCTTTTGCGTTTACCCGACGGCACCGTAAAAGTGCTTGTTGAGGGCAAAAAGCGCGCGATGATTAAAAGTTACGTGCAAAACGAGGGCTTTTTTATCGTCGAAGTGGAGCCGATGAAAGAGCACATAGAAAACATGGTGGAGTCGCGGGCGCTTGTTCGCTCCATCAAGTCGACGTTTGAGACGTATGTAAAGCTCAACAAACGAATTCCGCCCGAAGTTCTCATGCGCGTTTCAACGATCGAAGAAATCGGAGAGCTCGGTGACATTATCGTTGCCCAACTCAATCTCAAACTTGAAGATAAGCAGCGCATTCTTGAGATCACCGATCCGGGCAAGCGGCTCGAAGAGCTGCTCAATTTGATGACCGGTGAAATTGAAATCCTCGAGGTCGAGAGAAAAATTCGCGGCCGAGTCAAAAAACAGATGGAGCGCTCGCAAAAGGAATATTACCTCAACGAGCAAATGCAGGCGATTCAAAAAGAACTCGGCGAAAAGGACGACTACCAGGCGGAGCTCGATGAACTGAGCGAGCGGCTCGAAGAAAAAAAGATGTCCGATGAGGCCAAGAAAAAAGTAAAAAAGGAAATCAAAAAGCTCAAGATGATGTCGCCGATGTCGGCCGAGGCGGCTGTTGTGCGCAACTACATCGATTGGATGCTAGATCTCCCGTGGCAGAATTTTGCAAAAGAAAAGCATGACATCGAAGAGGCTCGCCATATTTTAGATGAGGATCACTGGGGGCTAGAAAAGGTAAAAGAGCGAATCTTAGAGCACTTGGCGGTGCAGTCTCTCAACAATAAATTGCGCGGCCCTATTTTGTGTCTAGTTGGCCCCCCGGGAGTTGGCAAAACATCACTCGCGCGCTCTATCGCGCGGTCATTGAATCGACCGTTTTCGCGTATTTCTCTTGGCGGAGTTCGTGATGAAGCGGAAATTCGCGGCCACCGTAAAACATATGTTGGCGCAATGCCGGGCAAAATCATTCAGGCTATGCGCAAAAGCGAATTTGGTAATCCGCTTTTGCTTCTTGATGAAATTGACAAAATGAGCATGGATTTTCGTGGCGACCCGAGTTCGGCGCTGCTTGAGGTTTTAGACCCCGAACAGAATTGTAATTTTCAAGATCATTACCTTGAAGTCGATTACGACTTGTCTCAGGTGATGTTTGTTACAACGGCCAACTCGCTACACCACGTCCCGCGTCCTCTTCTTGACCGTATGGAGATCATACAGCTTGAGGGCTACATCGAGGACGAAAAATACCATATTTGTCAAAAGTATTTGGTGCCGAAGCAAATTGAGTTGCATGGCCTCAAAGATTATAAGATCAATTTTTCGCCAGCGGCGATTCGTGAGGTAATTCGCTCCTACACGCGCGAAGCGGGGGTGCGAAATTTGGAGCGTCAAATTGCGACCGTTTGTCGAAAGCTGGCTAAAGAGATCGTAACCGAAAAAATGAAGTCCGAGAATAAAAACGGCAAACGCGCGAAGGTTGTGAAGGCCGGTTTGAAGCCGATCAATGTAACCCCGGCAAAAGTAACGGAACTTCTGGGGCCTGACAAAAATCGTTTTGGCAAAATCGAGGCGCAAAGCGAGATTGGGCTCACCAATGGTTTGGCGTGGACAGAAGTCGGCGGAGATTTGTTGGTTGTTGAAGTGTCAACTATACCTGGTAAAGGCAAATTTACGATTACGGGGCAACTCGGGGACGTAATGAAAGAATCGTGTGCTGCGGCCATGAGTTACGTGCGTTCACGCGGGCCTTTATTCGGATTCGACAAAGAAACTTATGCAAATCTGGACGTGCACATTCACGTTCCTGAGGGCGCAATTCCTAAAGATGGCCCGTCGGCCGGCATAGCCATTACGACCAGTATCGTTTCATCGCTCACTAAAATTCCAGTAAAGAAAACGGTCGCCATGACAGGTGAGGTGACATTGCGCGGCCGCGTGCTTGCAATAGGCGGGTTGCGTGAGAAAGTTTTGGCCGCCCATCGGGGCGGAATTAAAACCGTGATCGTACCGAAAGAAAATGAAAAAGATCTTAAGGATATTCCAAAACAAGTTTTGAAAGACATAAAAATTATTTTGGTTGACCATGTCGATCAAGTCCTTGTGAACGCGCTCGAAATTCGCAACCCCAAAGAGCTATTTAAATCGCGCGGGGAGCGATCGCTGGGTATTCGCGCGCAATATCAAGGGTCTTCATTACAACACTAGAACAATTCCACTTGACCCCTCCATGACAGATTTTGTAAGAAATTTGGTCAAAGAGGGGGATATTCGTTGGAGACGCTCGCAATCGGCGAAAATTTGGAGTCGTTGACCGAGGTTGGCAAACTTTATGCCGACCGATGTGACTTCAAAACCGCCGAAATCTATTTCGCGCGCGCGGCCGAGGGCTATCTCGAAAAGAAAGATTTTGCCAATTACTTGCGCTGTATCAACCGACTTTTGCGTGGGTATGCAGAGATGGAAAATCACTCCGCTATCAATGCCATAAAAGAAAAACTGCAAGAATTGATGGTGAAGGAAAAAGTAAATCTTGATTCGCGCACGTATTATAGTCTTGGCCTCTGCGTTTCATACAAAGGCCAGCACAAGACCGCACTTGAATATCTCGAAAAAGCGTTAGCAGTTGCCCTGGCGGCGGATGACAAAGAGAGCATCTGCTATGCCGTGCATGGCATTTCGATTACTTACACGGCGCTAGGTCGATATGAAGACGCGCTTAAAGAAATTTATAATTTGCAGGTGTTTTTTCAAATTTTGCCGCTCCCCGAGCTTCGCCTCTCGAGTCAAATTATGAACGGTCACATTCTGCGAGAGATGGCCAAATACGAGCATGCCCTTGAAATATTTTGGAAGTGCTACGAAGAACTTCGTGAACAAAAAAACCTCTATGTTTTTATTTCTCTTTTGTACGCGATGGGGGTGACCTATCTCCAATCCGGCAATCACGATTTGGCGCGCATGTATTTAATGCTCGCTAAAAGCAGCGCTGACCCTGAAAATCTTCGTTACTCCACCAAAATCATTGAAAAGCGGCTGGCTGAGATTGGCGATGTGGCGCTTATGGACTATGACCTTGTCTTCGACTCGGTTAACAAGCAGA
>DAIDJH010000072.1 GCA_027451425.1 Bdellovibrionales bacterium
AATATACCGGTACGCATGCCCCCTAAAATTTCTTTGAAAGACACAGGGCTAACGGTACACAAGCACGAATTTTCGAAGCTTGATCGTGAACAAAGTCACATCGCGCTTGGCTATAGGGGTATCACATTTCAAGACCCAAGGCGCTATGCTCTCGAGGTCATGCAAGCGGTTCTCTCGGGCCAGGGCGGCCGTCTTTTTATTGAGCTTCGCGATAAGGTGTCGCTTGCGTACACGGTTTCGCCCATCCGAATGGACGGAATTGAGCCGGGCTATTTTGGGGCGTACATCGGGTGTTCACCTGAAAAAGGCGATCTCGCCGTGAAGATGATCCTCGAGCAATTTCGTCGACTTATGGACGAGCCCATCGCACAAAGCGAGCTGGAGCGAGCTAAACGGTATTTATTGGGAAGGCACGACATCGGGCGCCAACGCACGGGCAATGTTGCGGACGCATTTTTATTCGACGAACTTTATGGGTTGCCTTTTGATGAGTCGGAAAGATTCGACGAGAAACTTGCGAAGGTTGACGCCAAAGCGATTCAATCTCTGGCGAACGCGATTTTTTCACAAAAGTACGCCCTGTCGGTCATCGGGCGAAAAGACGTTTCAATTTGAGACGGCACTTGCGGCCAAGGTCGAGCAAATAAGCGGGACAAAGGTCCTGAAAGTGAAAATTTACGAATAAAGTAGTAAAATAAAAATAGAAACGCTCCGTTAAGCGTAAACGGAGGGCTATGGGGTTTAACGACACAAAACTAAATTTGCTTCTTAACGCGCAGGCGTATTTTAATGAAATGATTGAACTTGCGCTAGAGAGGTGTCGCTTTGAGACGACTCCGTTTGCGCAACAGTACCTTGTGGGCCTTCTTGAGTCTTATGTGGGCGGCGGGCAATGGGCGCTTGATTCAACCCTTGCGGAACAGCTCCTGCGAGCGAATCAGGCCGAAAAAAATGTGCGGCGCGAGATGCTCAAGCGTCTAGGCGATACGAGCCTATATATTAGCGGATTTTTTGGAGACTCGTTTAAGCGCAAAATTGTCGACCTAGATTATTACGCTGAAATGGGCGGAATTGCGTATGGCCAGCTTGCCAGTGAGTTTGATTCGGACGTACAGGCACAAGTCTATCGGGAGTTCGCATCACGATTTTTAGAATATGTTGATCTTCTGACCTACATCAGCCAAAACTCATTTGTGCAATCCAACCAGGACCTTCTTCGACTGTACGAACGATACGTAAAAACGGGCTCGGAGCTTGCAAAAGAGCAGCTTTTAGAAAAAGGGCTACTCAACACTGAGCAGGCGAAGAAGGCGACAAACCAATAGTTGGGGATTGTTTCAGCAGGAGAGAGAGTCTCGCCGTGAGTTTTACTGAGATTCTGATTTTAGGAGTGATCGGCCTCATCGTGCTTGGGCCCGAAGAGTTGCCCGGCATGGCCAGAAAACTGGCAAAATTTGTCAACGAATTGCGAAGAGTAAAAGATGATATTCTCGGCCCGCTAACTGACACGCAGCAGTCGACCGCGGGGCTAATAAAAGAATCTCGCGAAGCAATGCACAAGGAGCTTGTTGAACTTGTGAACATGCGCAACCAACTCGAACAAGAAATTTCACGACGGGAAACTACAACAGAACAAAAGCCAACAGCCGCCGTTTCGCAAAAGCCGTCGCCGCCGCCCGAGGCAATCCCACAACCCGCGGCACCGGTTGAAACGCCACCCGTAGCGGCCACAGAAAAGTCAGAAAAACCCGATGGATGACCTTAGCGCCCAAACCCTCATCGAACACTTAGTCGATCTTAGACGATGCATTGTTCGCTCGCTTTGGATTATTTTGTTCGGCTTTGTGGCCTCATTTTATTTTAGTGGCCAGATTTTCGAATTGATTCGTCATCCGATCATGCGCTATCTGCCCGAGGGCGGGCTGGTATTCACGCACCCAACCGAAAAATTTCTAGCGTACATCAAGGTCAGTTTTTTAAGCGGGGCCGTGGTGACCTGTCCGCTGTGGATTTATCAAATTTGGCGATTTGTTGCGCCGGGGCTCTATAAGCACGAAAAAAAAATGGCGATGAAGTTCATATTTTATGGCTCAATTTTATTCTTGTGCGGGGTCGCGTTTGTTTATGAAATAATTTTTCCGCTGGCGTTCAAATATCTTCTCACCTTTGGCAATACGATCGACAAACCGATGATTACGATTAGCGAATATTTGTCTTTTTTCATCATGACGACGCTCATGTTCGGCCTGGCCTTTGAGATGCCGCTCATCCTCGTTGTTCTTGCGATGATGGATATTATTGATGACAAATTTTTGCGCGCGAAGCGCCGGATGGCGATCTTTGTGTTGGCAATTTTAGCGGCAATTATTACTCCGCCCGATGCAATCAGCATGCTATCAATGTTAGGGCCGCTTGTTTTACTTTATGAGATTTCAATTTTTGCAGTCACGCGTGTAACCAAAAAGCATGCGCAAGAAGCAGCGGCGCAAACCTGACTGCCGAGAGAACCTCATTGTGGTTCTGGCTACAACCGAACGCTTTCGCGATATAAACCAAAAACTTTTCGGAGCTCGTCGCTGATTTCGCCGAGCGTACAGTTTGCCTGAACGGCATCGACAAAAAGCGGGACTAAGTTTTTATCTTGACTGGCGGCGGCCAGTCGGATTTTTTCAAGGTGTTTGGCAACAGCGCGAGTATCGCGCTGCGATTTGAATTTGCGAAGGCGCGCGATCTGATCGCGGGCAACTTCTTCTGCCACCTTCAGCGTTTCAAGGCGAGAAGGCGCCTCTTGAACAAATTCGTTCACGCCCACAATGATCTCGCGTTTTGCGTCGACGTCCTTTTGATATTGATAAGCCGAGTTTTGAATTTCGCCTTGAATAAACCCGGATTCAATACACGCGATAACGCCACCGAGGGAATCTATGCGCGCGAGGTAGTCGTATGCGAGCTTTTCAAGTTCATCGGTCAAAGCCTCGACATAGGGGGAGCCGCCAAGTGGATCAATCACGTCCGCCGCACCGGACTCGTACGCGATTATCTGTTGAGTGCGAAGTGCGAGGGTCGCCGCGCGCTCGGTCGGCAAGCCCAAGGCTTCATCCATCGAATTCGTGTGCAGCGATTGTGTGCCGCCAAGCACGGCAGCAAGAGCCTGTAGGGTCACGCGCACGATATTGTTTTCGGGTTGTTGGGCGGTGAGAGTCACTCCCGCCGTTTGGGTATGAAATCGAAGTTTCATGGCGCGAGGGTCGCTTGCGTGAAACCGATCACGCATAATGTGACCCCACATTCTTCGAGCTGCGCGAAACTTTGCGACCTCTTCAAAAAAATTGTTGTGCACGTTAAAAAAGAAGCTAAGCCGGCGGCCAAATTCATCGACATTGAGACCGCGATCGAGCGCGGCCCGCACGTAAGTGATGCCATTGGCTAGAGTGAACGCGAGTTCTTGCGCGGCTGTCGCGCCAGCTTCGCGAATGTGGTACCCGGAAATGCTGATCGTATTCCACTGTGGCACTTCACTTGCGCAATACGCGAAAATGTCGGTTATAATGCGAAGGCTTGGCTTGGGCGGGTAGATATAAGTTCCCCGCGCGATATACTCTTTCAGTAAATCGTTTTGGACCGTGCCCCGCAAATCTTTGATCGGAATTCCACGTTTGCGAGCGACGGCGATGTAAAAGGCGAGCAAAATTCCTGCAGTTGAATTGATCGTCATTGAGGTTGAGATTTTTTCTAGCGGCAAACCGTCAAGCAGGACTTCCATGTCTTCAATTGATGAAATGGCAACCCCTACCTTGCCGACCTCGCCGCTTGCCATGACATGGTCGGAGTCATAACCCATTTGTGTTGGTAAATCGAAAGCGACACTAAGGCCCGTGGTGCCGTGCTTGAGAAGATGCTGGTAGCGATTGTTGCTTTCTTTGGCTGAGCCAAAGCCCGCGTACTGGCGCATGGTCCAAAGTTGCCCGCGATACATCGTCTCTTGTACGCCACGCGTGTACGGGAATTCACCGGGCGCGCCGAGCTTTGCATTTTTGCCCAGGGTGGAGGCGTTGTCGTAAATGGGCTTAAGCTCAATGCGGCTTGAATTAAAAAACTTCTCTTTTCTCACGGCCGCAACTCATTTCGTAAATGAAATCAAAACGGTGTTGGCTTCAATGGCTTGACCTTCAGTCACATGGACCGTTTTGATGGTGACGTCGTGGGCGGCGCGCAGCTCATTCTCCATTTTCATGGCTTCCATGATGAGAAGGGGGTCGCCGGCCTTCACCGCCTGCCCGGCCTTAACAAAAACCTTCACAATTTTGCCCGGCATTTCAGACGCCATGCTGTCGCTTGAGGCAAGAGACTTGCCGCCCTTTAAGCTTTCATGAAGAATTTTTTCTTCGTTGTAGAGCTTAACCGTGCGAAAAGCGCCGCGTGTGTAAACCGTGTAATCAACCCCTGCGGCGGTTACGTCGAGCAAATAAGAACTGTTTTTAAAAAGAAAGCTGATCGTGTCGTCCATGTACTGGTAGTCGGACTTTGAAAATTCGTAGTGGATCCAGTCGCTACCCGCGGGCTTCAACGATACCTGCCAACCATCGCGCGATTCATGCACGTTGATTTCGTATTTTGTGTCATTCGCTTCGGCTTGAAAGTACATTTTAGTCAAATCCTCGTGTGCGCGCTAACTGCGCATTTGTTTTGTGCGGCCAAAGGCCTTCCACCGGCTGGCGATATTGTATTGAGAAACATCGCGACCTTTGGCGCGGCGATAGGCTTCAAGTGCGGCCGTTATCAAGAACACATTCTCATCGACGAACATGAAAAGCTTTTGCTGTTTGCCGGCGATATCGCGATCGATGAATTGCGTGGTGTACGACCCATCCAAAAATGTCGGGTGAGCCAGAATATTTTTATGAAGGATAATGTTACTCTTCACTCCCGTGAGCATAAATTCGGCGAGCGCCCGTTGAAGTCGAGAAATGGCCTCATCTCGCGTGTGCCCCCAAGCGATCAATTTTGCTATCATCGGGTCGTAGTGAATCGGCACTTCGTAGCCCGGGTAGGCGTATCCATCGATGCGCACAAAGGGCCCCTGAGGATTCCGGCACAAGCGAATTTTGCCCGGTGCAGGCTTGAAGGTCATGGGATCTTCGGCGCAAATCCTGAGTTCGATGGCGTGGCCGGTTTGTTTCACGTCCGACTGCTTAAACGAAAGCGGGCGCCCGAGTGCCACATTGATTTGTTCGTGCACAAGATCGATGCCAGTGACCTGTTCGGTAACGGGGTGTTCAACCTGGAGGCGCGTATTCATCTCCATAAAAAAGAATTCTTTAGTTGAGTTATCAAAAATGAATTCAATCGTCCCGGCGCCCAAGTAACGCAAACTCTGTGCCGCCTTGACGGCAACCCTGCCCATTTCTTCACGAACTTTTTGCGGAACCGATATCGACGGCGACTCTTCGATTAATTTTTGGTGTCGGCGCTGCACCGAACATTCGCGTTCAAACAGGTGACAGACGTTACCGTGGGCATCGCCAAAAACTTGAATCTCAATGTGTTTTGGATTTTGGATGAAGCGCTCGATAAACACGCGATCGTCAGCAAAATAATTTTTGCCTTCAGATTGGCAGGCGCGAAAAGCGCTCGCAAGCTCTTTGCGTTCATAAACGACGCGAATGCCTTTGCCACCGCCGCCCGCAGATGCCTTGATGATTATGGGGTAGCCGATTTCGTGCGCCCACTTTTCCGCCTCTTCGACTGTTTGAATCGCGCCCGGTGTTCCGGGCACAATCGGCACGGCCGCTTTTTTCATTAATTCGCGAGAGGCAATTTTATCACCCATGTCGCGAATGTTTTGAGGGGTTGGCCCGATAAATGTAATCCCTGCCCGCGAAAGCGCCTCGGCAAATTCGGGCATTTCGCTTAAAAACCCGTATCCGGGGTGAACGGCTTCGGCGCCGGACTTTTTCGCGACCTCAATAATGCGATCAATATTAAGGTAGGATTCGCGGCTGGGCGCAGGACCAATATTGTAAGCTTCATCGGCGAGCATAACATGAAGGCTGTTTCTGTCGGCATCACTGAAAACGGCGATGGATTGAATGCCAAGCGTACGGCAGGCGCGAATCACCCGGACAGCAATTTCACCGCGATTCGCGATCAATATTTTTTTAAACATGGGCCGGGCCATTTCGTTACTCCATATTTTAATGCCATCAAAGCGGGATGTTGCCGTGTTTTTTCGGCGGGTTCACATCGCGCTTGTTTTTCAGCATTTCAAGTGCCTCGATGATGCGCTTTCGTGTAAAGGCCGGTTCGATCACTTCGTCAATGTAGCCGATTTCAGATGCAACATAGGGATTGTTAAACTGCGCCTCGTATTCTTTAATGAGGCGCTGTCTCTCGGCTTCAGGTGTGCGCGAATTTTTAATTTCATTTCTGAAAATAATATTGACCGCGCCCTCCGCGCCCATCACCGCAATTTCAGCTGATGGATAGGCCAGGTTCACATCGCCGCGAATGTGTTTTGACGACATAACACAATAGGCGCCACCATAGGCCTTGCGGGTTACGATTGTGATCTTGGGCACCGTCGCTTCGGCATACGCGTAAAGAAGTTTTGCGCCGTGAGTGATGATACCGTTCCACTCTTGATCTGTGCCCGGCAAAAACCCAGGGACATCTTCAAGGGTCACAAGCGGGATGTTGAAGGCGTCACAAAAACGGATGAATCGCGCCGCCTTGATTGAAGCCGAAATGTTGAGACAGCCAGCCAAAACTGCCGGCTGATTGGCGACAATGCCAACGGGGCGGCCGTTAAAGCGCGCAAAGCCAACCACAATATTTTTGGCGTAATGTTTTTGCACTTCGAGAAAATACCCCTCGTCGACAATTTTATTGATGAGCTCCAGCATGTCGTACGGTTTCTTCGGGTTATCTGGAATAAAAGAATTGAGTGACTCCTCGATGCGATCTGGCTTGTCGCGCGTCGGGAGAATCGGCGGGTCATCGAGATTGTTGCCCGGCAAGAAATTGAGCAGCTCGCGAATCATGAGGAGGCAATGTCTGTCATCATCTGTCGCAAAATGTGCAACGCCCGATTTCGTGTTGTGAGTCAGCGCCCCGCCCAGATCTTCTTTTGTCACATCTTCATGGGTCACGGTTTTTATAACATCAGGGCCAGTCACAAACATATAGCTTGTGTTTTTCACCATGAAGGTGAAATCGGTGAGGCTTGGGGAGTAGACCGCCCCGCCGGCACAGGGGCCCATGATGGCGCTGATTTGTGGAACCACGCCGCTTGTCGTGACATTTCTTAAAAAGATATCGGCATAGCCGCCGAGCGATTCAACACCCTCTTGAATGCGGGCCCCGCCTGAATCGTTAAGGCCTATGATCGGCGCCCCGTTTTTAACGGCAAGATCCATAATCTTACAAATTTTGTTGGCCTGCGTGCGTGACATGCTACCGCCGAAGACGGTGAAGTCTTGGCTATAGACGTACACGAGCTTGCCATTGATGCGCCCGTAGCCGGTGACCACGCCATCGCCGGGGACGACTTTTTCGCCAAGCCCGAAATTTTTCGAACGGTGGGTGACAAAGCGATCGACCTCAACAAAGCTGCCTGGGTCTAAAAGCACATCGAGACGCTCGCGAGCGGTGAGCCGTCCGCCGGCTTTTTGCTTTTCGACGCGATCGACGCCGCCGCCTTGAAAAGCCTCATTGTTTCTTCGCTCAAGTTCGCGCAGTCTGTGTTCGGCACTTTCAGGGGTCATGGATAATTTCTCCCGTATAGCCGCGGGAACGGAATCGTCTCGCGCACATGTTGAATACCACAAATCCAAGCGACCGTCCGCTCAATGCCAAGGCCGAACCCCGCGTGCGGAAAGCTCCCGTAGCGGCGAAGGTCCAAAAACCACTCAAAATCGGCGCGGTTTAACTTGTGCTCATCAATTCGTTGAAGAAGAAATTCAAGATTGTCTTCGCGTTGACCACCACCAATGATCTCGCCATATCCCTCAGGCGCGAGCAAATCACAGCTCAAGCAGCGCTCGGGATTTTTTTCATCTTGCTTCATGTAGAACGCCTTAACAGCGGTTGGAAAGTGGTGCACAAACACGGGCCTGTCGAATTTGCCCGACACAATTGCCTCGTCAGGCGCGCCGAAATCGTTGCCGATTTCAAATTCGGGATTTTCTTTTTTAATAAGAGCCGCCGCCTCATCGTAGTGCACGCGAGGGAATGGTGTTTTTACTTTTTC
>DAIDJH010000073.1 GCA_027451425.1 Bdellovibrionales bacterium
CCGATACGCCTGTCTTCGTTGTAAACAAGAGTTAGCCATTGACACTTCCGCCCGCCGCTTAGACGATTAAATTGCAAAGCAAACCATTTCAGGAGGGGTACCATGAAACTGTCGCTGTTGGCTGCTGTATGTTCTTCGCTTACTTTGGGAATTGCGCAGGCAAAAACTCCTGGCGGAGCTGTCACCATTCCACGACCGTCTGCTGAAATTTTGCACAGCGCATTTTCGGGATTTAACACGCTGACTGAGGCAGAAGGCGTTGTCGACGGAGATCTGCGATCCGCTGATCCCGAAGTCAATGACGTGGCTCAAAGTCTAGAGGTTTGCAAAATCGCCAATCAATCGAACGCCACCGGTAACACTGAAACTATAAACGGAGTGGGGTGTCCGATAAATTACAAGGGTACCGCTGACTACACGGTGAATTCGCAAGCGAGCAATTCGCTTCAATATACAAAATCGAGCAACCTTTTCGATAGCGACCTTCGTACGCGGCTATCCATTTTGTCCGCAATCATAAGTGGCACTTCCATCAATTCGCGAACTATGACGACGTGGCATTCTGAAGGGCCAGGTCATACGGTGATAACAACAATGCAAAATCATAACATTGTGGCCGATTTTTACGTGACCGAGGACGGCACGATTATGCAGGCGCCGAACGGCGCCATCGAGTACAATACGAATCACATGACAACGAATGGAACAGTGACGTTGGATAACCAGAAATTCACGGGTTCAGCGACATACGATGCTGGCGTATACGGTCAACAATGGACCTGCACCATCAATCAAGTTGTGGCGGACTGTTCTCAATTTTTTTACGTTTTCGGTGGTTCACCCCAAGCTCCCGGCAATGGCTTCGGCGGCTTTGCGCGGATCCGACGCTGAGACGATTGGCCTGCCAATAACGAGCGCATTTGCTCCTGCCGCCAGAGCTTCTTGTGGGGACATAGTTCGCGCCTGATCGTCGTGACTTGGACCTCCATCGTTCAGTAAACGAATCCCTGGTGTGACGAGAAAGGCTTCGGGGAAGTTCGCTCGAAGATTCTGCACCTCAAGTGGTGAACAGACAATTCCGGTGAGGCCAGCTTGTATCGCAAGACTTGCAAGTTTCAGCACGTGCTCTTCGGGAGTTGCGTCTATCCAGTTCGGCGGCAAATTTTTTTCGTTGAAACTGGTGAGGACAGTTACGGCCAACACGCGAAAAGCACGTTCGCGTGCTAGATGTTTTTCCAGTCGCGCGACTTCGCGCAAGCACTCAAGGCCATTGCTGGCGTGAACGGTTGCAAGAGTCGCTCCGGCCGAATACGCCGCCTCAAGTGCACTCACAACGGTTGATGGGATATCATGAAACTTACAATCGACAAACACGGGCGCCAAACGAGAGAGCTCTTGTATAAGCCTATCGCCATGACGGAGAATGAGGCGCGGGCCAATTTTAAACCCGCCGACGTACGGTGCCGTTTCTGCGGCGATTTTTTTAGCTGTTTTATCATCGTCGACGTCGAGAGCGACGAAAATTGGGTTTTTCATGCAAATTTCGTAACAGATTTTGGTGGCGAAATCACGCGATCTCGGGCATAAGATTGCACAGTAAACGACAATATGAGGCCACGCCCAAACCATCCACAACCTAAAAGACACGATCCGCAAGGTCGTGCTGTGATCGGAATTCATTCCGCGCTTGAAGCTTTGAAAGTCCGGCCTCATGCAGTTAAAGAAGTTTGGTTGAAAAAAGGCAGTGAACGCGATTCGACAATGCAGCCGTTTATTGAATTCGCTGAGCAAAGTCGGCGCCCGCTGCGGTTTCAACAAGAGGGCGCGCTCAATCAAATTGCCCCAAGTCATCAAGGTGTGTGTCTGTGGCTCACAGAGACCCCGGAGCTTGACCTTGCAGATTTGCCAGGGGTGGAGTCTACGGAGCCGACAACGCTCCTAGTGCTTGATGAATTATCGGATCCGCATAACGTCGGAGCACTGCTCCGATCGGCTTGGCTGTTTGGTTGTGCGGGCCTCATTGTTCCAGAACGGCGTGCAGCTCATTTAACGCCATCGGTCATTAAGGTGGCAAGCGGTGCCGCTGAGCACGTACCTGTGATCGTATCAGCCCGTTTGAATGACGATCTAAGTATCTTAAAAGAAAAGGGTTTTTGGATTTATGGATTAGCAGGAGAAGGCCGTCAAACATTGCCACAGACTAGGTTTCATGAAAAGGTGATCTTGCTGATTGGGGCAGAGGATAAAGGGTTGCGAACTTCAGTGCGCAAGGCTTGCGATGAGCTGATTCGAATCCCTCAACTTGATGCGGAAGCTTCATTCAATGCTTCAGTGGCTGGGGCCATAGCCCTTTATGAGGTACAACGACAGAGGCAAAACCCTTGAGATAACAAACAAAACTTTTGACTCGCCGTTTGTGGCTCCGTATATGTGTGCGTTACGTGTAAAGCTGGCGAGCATCCATTTGCGTACTTTTGTGTGGTTGGTGGAGTGTGTTTGTCGCGTGCGTGATTGTGTGCTGGGTTAGCTCAATTGGTAGAGCAGCTGATTTGTAATCAGCAGGTTGCGGGTTCGAGTCCCATACCCAGCTCCAGGTGCTTTGGATGAAAGAAGGAAGTTCGTAAGCGAAGCTGGGAAATGGAGAGATGCCCGAGCGGCTAAAGGGGACAGACTGTAAATCTGTTGGCTTTACGCCTACGAAGGTTCGAATCCTTCTCTCTCCACCAAGTTGAGTTGCGAACGATAAGTAAGACGAGAAGCGCGAGGCAATGGCAGTGATACTATGCATACGCGCGAAGGAGTAGAAAACACAGTCGGCGGGAGTAGCTCAATTGGCTAGAGTATCAGCCTTCCAAGCTGAGGGTTGCGGGTTCGAGACCCGTCTCCCGCTCCAAGTTGACTTGAAGACTGCCCACATAGCACAGGGGTAGTGCACACCCTTGGTAAGGGTGAGGTCGTGAGTTCAAGTCTCACTGTGGGCTCCAAAAATGAATTGAGTGAATGAGAATTTGAAGAAGTAAAATTATTAAAACAACATCCCGATTGAGGAGGAGAAGAACATGTCCAAAGAAAAATTTGATCGGTCGAAACCGCACATTAATATCGGCACGATCGGCCACGTCGACCACGGTAAAACAACTCTGACTGCCGCTATCACAAAGGTTATGGCTGATACATATGGCGGTACGGTATTGGCTTACGATCAAATCGATAAAGCTCCCGAAGAGAAAGAGCGCGGGATCACAATTTCGACTTCACACGTTGAGTACCAAACCGCAAAACGTCACTATGCTCACGTTGATTGCCCCGGCCACGCTGACTACGTGAAAAACATGATCACGGGTGCGGCGCAAATGGACGGCGCGATTCTTGTCGTATCGGCTGCAGACGGACCGATGCCGCAAACTCGCGAACACATCTTGCTCGCGCGTCAAGTTGGCGTTCCGGCCATTGTTGTGTTCATGAACAAAGTTGATATGGTTGATGATGCTGAACTCCTCGATCTTGTTGAGCTTGAAGTTCGCGAACTGTTGTCGAAATATGAATTCCCTGGCGATGATATTCCAATCATCCGAGGCTCGGCTTTGAAGGCTCTCGAGGGCGACAAGGGAGAATTGGGTGCGCCAGCAATTGTTAAATTGATGGAAGCCTGCGATAGCTACATCAAAGAACCGCAACGTGTGACAGATAAGCCCTTTCTCATGCCGATTGAAGACGTATTCTCGATCTCGGGACGTGGCACTGTTGTCACGGGTCGTATCGAGCGCGGCATAGTCAAAGTTGGCGAAGAGGTTGAAATTGTCGGCATTCGTCCGACAACGAAAACCACGGTCACCGGGATTGAGATGTTCCGTAAGCTTCTTGACGAAGGACGTGCCGGTGACAACGCCGGATGCTTGCTTCGTGGAACAAAAAAGGAAGAAGTGGAGCGCGGCCAAGTTTTGGCTAAACCGGGATCGGTTAACCCACACAAAAAATTCAAGTGCGAAGCTTATGTGTTAACCAAAGAAGAAGGCGGCCGTCATACCCCGTTCTTTAATGGCTACCGTCCGCAATTTTATTTCAGAACGACGGACGTAACAGGAGTTACGACTCTGAAAAAAGGCACGGAAATGGTTATGCCTGGCGATCGCGTTGAAATGGAAGTCGAGTTAATCACTCCCATCGCGATGGAAAAAGAGTTGCGCTTTGCGATTCGTGAAGGCGGTCGCACTGTCGGTGCGGGCGTCGTGACTGAAATTTTGGAATAAGGGAGTGCCGGTTAGCGATTTTGCAGGAGGGCAGTAGCTCCAATTGGTAGAGCAGCGGACTCCAAATCCGCGTGTTGTGGGTTCGAATCCCTCCTGCCCTGCCACCTTTGATTAAATAGAAAGAGATATGGAAAAGCAAAACACGAAAAAAATTATAACGCTCAGTTTTTTGGGCGCAGCCATACTCAGCTATCTGGTTGTGAATGTCATTTTTCGAGCCCTGGCTGGATCGTTTGGTCCAGTCGCACGGCTTTATGACCAGGACTGGGCCAGCAATGGATTTCCGATCGTGGCTGCTTTGATCGTGTTTTCTTATTTGCAGTTCAACGCCAAAGTTGTCGGGTGGGCCGAAGACGTTGTGATCGAAGTGAGCAAAGTCGTGTGGCCGTCGGGGCGAGATACATTCGCGTTAACGGTTGTTGTAACCATATTTTGTCTAGTTTCGGCGGCGCTCCTTATGGGGATTGATTTTATCGCGAAAAATATAGTTCAGTTTATCATTCAATAGGCGAGGGCTTGGTGGAAAACGTCGACTTAAAATGGTACATCGTCAATACGCATTCCGGGAGTGAATCTGCGGCGAAAGCTTCGATTGAAGAAAAGGCCCGGTTAAAAAAGATGGAGGATCAGTTCGGTCAGATTTTGATTCCCCAAGAGAACGTCGTCGAGCTTGTAAAAGGTAAAAAGGCGACGCGGGCGCGCAAATTTTTTCCTGGTTATATTTTTGTGCAAATGAAACTGTCAGATGCGACCTGGCATCTGGTGAAAAGTGCAAGCAAGGTCACTGGCTTTTTGGGCGGAGGTAACAGACCGTCACCTGTCCCTGAAACTGAGGTTTCGAGAATTGCCAAGCAGATGGAGACGGGTGCCGAGCGGCCAAAAGCTAAAATTTCGTTCTCGATTGGCGAGCCAGTTACAGTTGTAGACGGTCCGTTTAATAATTTCCAAGGCACGGTTGAGGAGATCAACGAAGAGAAAGGCAAGGTCAAAGTTCTTGTCAGCATCTTCGGTCGACCAACACCCGTGGAACTCGATTTTGTTCAAGTTGAAAAGAGTTAACAAAGAAGGAGTGGGAGCCATATGGCTAAAAAAGTGCAAGCACAAATCAAGCTGCAAATACCGGCAGGGAAGGCAAATCCAGCCCCTCCCGTTGGACCGGCACTCGGGCAACAAGGTGTCAACATTATGGAGTTCTGCAAGCAGTTTAATGCTAAAACGCAGAGCTTGGGTGACACGGTCATTCCGGTTATCATTACCGTTTACAATGACCGCTCGTTCACCTTCATTACGAAGACACCGCCTGTGTCGATCTTAATAAAGAAGGCAACTAAGCTGGAGAGCGGATCGAAGAATCCGGGTCGTGAAAAGGTTGCGAAAATCACGGCAGAACAAATCAAGCAAATCGCTCAGACAAAACTTCCTGATCTGAATTGCCTCACGCTAGAGGCGGCGATTTCGCAGGTCGTAGGAACAGCGCGCTCAATGGGCGTCGAAGTTCCGCAAATGTGAGGTGACTGATGGCAAAACGTTATGAGGCAGCAAAGAATAAAGTGGATCGTATAAAAGCATTGGCGACGGAAAAGGCGATAGGGCTTGCGGTAGAAACTGCGACCGCAAAATTCGACGAGTCCATCGATGTGGCGGTTAAGCTCGGGGTTGATCCAACTCAATCGGATCAGCAGGTGCGTGGTGCCGTGGCACTTCCGCATGGCCTCGGCAAAAATGTTCGAGTGATTGTGTTTGCGAAGGGGCCGAAAGAGCAGGAGGCCAAAGACGCTGGAGCCGATTTTGTTGGCGCTGATGATCTCGTCGCAAAAATCAACGAGGGTTGGTTGGATTTTGATAAAGCAATTGCAACTCCTGACATGATGGCTGTTGTTTCTAAGGTTGCGAAGGTGCTAGGCCCGAGAGGGCTTATGCCGAACCCAAAGGTTGGCACTGTGACTATGAACGTCGGCGCAACGGTTGCGGCAGAAAAAAAGGGCAAGCTCGCATTTCGAGTTGAAAAAGCGGGTATTGTTCATGCCAGCATTGGCAAAAAGTCGATGGGTTCGCAAAAGCTAACTGAAAATTTTATGGCGTTTTTGGGGGCCGTTGTGAAAGCAAAGCCGGCCACAAGTAAAGGTATTTACCTGCAATCCATCACGGTTTCTTCAACAATGGGCCCGGGCGTGAAAGTGGATGTCGCTGATGCGACAGCCAAGGTCGGCTAACAAAATTGATTTTAGAGGTAACGAGAAGATTTAAACAATTTAACAGATCGCCGTTGGAGACAGCTGGCACGCGAAGCGCGTTTAATGGTTATGATATTCCCCGATTGAGTGGAATGTTGACCGCCCGCCGAGACGAGAGAGTGAACATGAACAAGTGCTCACCGTCATCTCCCCAAGAGCGACGGATCATTGAGGAGGTGAGAGGAAAATGATCACAAAAGAATCTAAGACGCAGGAGATAGCTGAAATTTCTGAACGCTTTGCCAAAGCTAAGGCGGCGTTTATTATCGACTTCAAAGGTTTGAACGTCGAAAAGGTGACGAAATTCAGAAAACTTTTGCGACCGGTTCAGTCCGAAATGAAAGTGGTGAAAAATACTTTGGCCATTCGCGCATTGAATGAGCACGAGTCGTTTAAGGCTCCACTTCAAGACAAACTGACCGGTAATAATGCCATCATTTTCGCGTACGAAGATGTGAGCGCCTCAGCGAAAACCGTTACTGCGTTTGTAAAAGACAATGAAGAATTGGTCTTGAAGACAGGCGCGATGGACGGCAAAGCGCTGAACGAAGCTCAGATTAAATATTTGGCAACTCTGCCCGGCAAGCCGGAATTGCAGGCGAAACTTCTCGGGACTTTCCAAGGTCCTTCGCAGAAATTTGTTTCGTTGTTGAATCAAGTGCCCAGTTCGTTCGTGCGGCTATTGGCGGCGTATAAAGATAAGCAAGCCGGAGCTGCGTAGGCATGAGCGTGCGCATTCCGTGTAAATGGAACTTAAACATACAGACGACGAAAAAGTCGTTATGAAGAAGGAGAAATAAACATGTCGCTCTCTAAAGAACAAGTTGTGGATTATCTGTCGAGCATGCCGGTGATTGAGCTGGCTGAAATGATCAAAACTCTCGAAGAAAAATGGGGTGTATCGGCGGCTGCTGCGGTAGCTGTTGCTGCGGCTCCTGGTGCAGCCGGCGCGGCGGCGGCCCCAGCTGAAGAAAAAACCGAATTTACGGTTGTACTGGCCGATGGCGGCGCAAACAAAATCAACGTCATCAAAGAAGTTCGCACATTGACAGGGCTTGGCTTGAAAGAAGCAAAAGACCTGGTTGAAGGCGCGCCGAAAACTGTGAAAGAGGGCGTTTCGAAAGCTGACGCTGAAAAAATTAAAGAAGCGCTGACCAAAGCTGGCGCCAAAGTTGAAATTAAGTAAACGTATTTAAGTGTTTTTTGCGTGGGGAGCGTTCGGTCGCTCCCCACGGTATTTGCTAAAAAAGGTACAAAAGAACAAAAGCGCGAGGCAGCGGAAACGATACTATGCCTGGGCGCGGAGGGAGCAAAGAATGAATTTAACTCCAGTGACTGCCTCGAACCTTCGGTTGCGACGCAGTTTTGCGAGAACGAAACAATACACCGAGATCCCCAACCTGATTGAGTTGCAAAAAAAATCATACGAAAGCTTTCTGCAAAAAGATGTCGATGCAGACCGACGCGGAAGCGATGGGCTCAACGGTGTTTTTAAATCCGTGTTCCCGATTACCGATTTTAATAATACGGCAAGCCTTGAGTTTGTCAGTTATACGCTTGAGGCGGCGAAATACGACGTGGATGAGTGCCGTCAGCGAGGGATGACCTTTGCGGCACCGATCAAGGTCACGGTTCAGCTTGTGATCTTTGACAAGCCCGAGAACGGTGAGCCGGTGGTCCGAGACATCAAGGAGCAGGAGGTCTACTTTGGCGAGAT
>DAIDJH010000074.1 GCA_027451425.1 Bdellovibrionales bacterium
TAATTTACCTGATGACATCCCACATAGTGTTAAGAAAGAACGTTTGGCAAAGCTTCAACAGGTTCTGAATCAAAATGAACAACGGCTTAACGATCAATGGCTCGTTTCAAGAAGGTTATTCAAAAACGGTTCGATTGCGGCCGTGCAACTCGCTGAGGTTCTTTCAAATGCCGTGGATATCGCTCGGGCGAAATGTAAGGCTGAGGAATCTTACTTAGCCGCCCGGCTCGAGCTTTTAAGTCGGTCAACCTTTGATCCCGTTCCGGAAAGGATCTCAAAACTAAAATGACAAAAAATGACAAAATCGGTTTAGCTGGAAATATCGCGAATATGTTTATTCGATCGAAATTGACCCCCGTTATTGCGGCAACCAGTATTTTACTCGGTTTGCTGGCGGTCGTATTGACGCCAAAAGAGGAGGAGCCGCAGATCTCAGTTCCGATGATCGATATAATAACGCCAGCCCCTGGTTTTGAAGCGAAAGAAGTCGAAAGAAAGGTTACGGAGCCGATAGAGCGAGCGGTTTGGGGGCTTGACGGGATTGATTACGTCTACTCCGCAAGTCGGGCTCATGAGAGTCTTGTGACGGCAAGGTTCAAAGTCGGCGAACCCATGGAGCCGAGTCTCGTTAAAATTCACCATAAAATTATGGAAATTGCCGATCAGTTGCCGCCAGGATCAAAGCCGGAAGTCAAATCATACTCCATTGATGACGTGCCATTTTTGATACTGACTTTCAGTTCAAAAACCCGTGATCCATACTCATTGAGAACTCTTGTCGCGCCACTCGCTCGCGAACTTTCGAGCACGCCAGACTTATCTCGAGTCGATCTGTTGGGCGGAGAAAAGCGAGCCATTCGTGTAATTGTTGACCCGGTAAAACTCGCCTCGCATGGCGCTACTCTTTTGGATGTGGCGCGTGCGCTCAAAGCCAATGACTCGTTTGGTCCCGTCGGCAAGACTTGGGGTGAAAAAGAGGTCTACGACGTTGACGCTGGCGGAATAGTTAAAAATGTCGCTGACATTGGGTCGATTTCGATCGGTCAAAAGGGCGGCGTTCCCCTGCGCATTCAAGACGTTGCGCAAGTGGTGGATGGGCCCGAAGAAATGACACGAGCATCGTTTCTGATTGATAAAAAATCAAATCTGCCACAAGAGGCGGTCTCGATCGATTTCGCCAAGAGAAAGGGCACGAACGTCGTCACCCTTTCAGCCGAGCTTATCAATCGGGCAAGAACGTTCAGCGCCCAACTCCCGAAAGATATTCAAATGTCGATCGTGAGAAATTACGGTAAAACAGCGGCGCAAAAATCAAAAGAACTCATCGAGCATTTGCTTTTGGCGACACTTTCTGTGGCGGCACTCATCGCTCTTGCTATGGGGATTCGGGCCTCGCTCGTCGTCGCCGTTGCCATCCCCGTAACTCTCGCGCTCACACTCGCCATTTATTATTTTATGGGATACACGCTCAACCGAGTGACTTTGTTCGCGCTCATTTTTTCAATCGGCATTTTGGTCGATGATGCCATTGTTGTCGTTGAAAATATCGAGCGCCATCTCAAAGTGCGAGGCAACGGCGGTAATAATGCGGCGGCGCACGCGGACGCGGCTAAAAAAAGTATGATCAGAGCCACCATAAAAGCTGTATCTGAAGTCGGTAATCCAACTATTCTTGCGACGTTTACTGTTATTGCCGCCATTTTGCCGATGGCCTTTGTCAGAGGGTTGATGGGGCCTTACATGAAACCGATTCCGGTTGGCGCGAGCTTGGCCATGATTTTGTCGCTGCTGGTGGCATTCATTGTGACGCCTTGGGCTTCGGTGATACTTCTCACCAAGAAACATGGCCCTGACCACAGTAAGGGCGAAAGTAAATTGGATAAACTCTACCGCAAGACCATGCAGTCCCTTCTGAAAAAGAAATCTCGCGCGCTGGCTTTCGGGGCGATCACCATCGCGCTTTTTATCGGTGCCGTAAGCCTTCTTTATTTTAAAACTGTTAAGGTCAAAATGCTCCCGTTTGACAATAAGGATGAATTTCAAGTTCTCATTGATTATCCGCCAACAACACCACTGGCTGAAAATATCGTCTATACAAAGTCGCTTGCTGAAGAATTGATCAAAAACAAAGAAGTGAAAAAGGTGCAAATTTTTTCTGGCGAACCGGCTCCTTACACTTTTTCAGGAATGGTCAAGCACACTTTTTTGCGCGGAAGTGATTATCAATCGGACCTGCAGGTGGTATTGACCGAGAAAGATGATAGAAAAATTTCGAGTCATCGCATTATTCAAAACTTAAGGCCCGTTGTCGCTCAATTTGGTTTAGCCCACAATGCGATTACGAAGATGTTGGAAATTCCACCGGGCCCGCCGGTTTTGGCGACGATGGTGGCTGAGGTTTATGGGCCGGATAAAGAAACGCGCGATAAGGTCGCGCAAGATGTTTACAATGTTTTTCGTGGAGAGCCGAGTGTCGTGGATCTGGATTCATCTTGGCGACCAGGGCGGCCGCGTGAACAATATTTTTTGGATCCGGTCAAAGCCGGGCTCTTGGGGATCAATGCCCAGCAGCTCGAAGCGGTGAGCATGCCGCTTTTTTCCGAAGATCCCGTTCTTGCTCTTCATGATGTATCGAGCCCTGAGGATGTGGATATCGATCTTTCTGTTCAGCAGAACTTGAGATCGAGTGACACCCCCTACAAAAGCGAACATGTGCCATCATTTGAAGCCGGGGTTTCGTCCGTATCGCGATCGCTTGAGCCGGTGAGAACAGTCGATACGACGACCCTCTACCGAAAAAATCTGAAGCCGGTCGATTACGTTATGAGCGAATTGTCGGGCAGTGAAGAAGCTCCGGTGTATGGAATTTTAAAAATGGCTCCCAAAATACATTATAAAACTCAAACGGCTGAGGTGCCGTGGAACACGTTAAAGCCCGTCGTTAAGTGGGATGGAGAGTGGTTTATCACCTATCAAGTGTTTCGTGATTTGGGCATCGCGTTCGCGGTGGTTATGCTTCTCATATACGTGCTGGTTCTCGGGTGGTTTCGAAGTTACGCGGTTCCTCTTGTTATCATGGCGCCGATCCCGATCAGTCTCATTGGGATTTTGCCTGGACACGCGCTTGTCGGCGCTTATTTTACCGCGACTTCGATGATCGGGTTTATCGCCGGTGCGGGCATCATTGTTCGAAACTCCATTATACTCGTCGATTTTATTGAACATCAGCTCGGTCTCGGCATGGACCTTAAAGAGGCGGTGGTGAGCGCGGGCGTTTTACGATTTCGCCCCATGCTCTTGACAGCCGCGGCCGTTGTCGTGGGTAGCTCAGTCATGCTCACAGACCCTATTTTTCAAGGGCTGGCAGTGAGTCTCATCTTTGGTGAGGTTGCGGCGACAGTATTGAGTCGTTTTGCGGTGCCCGTTCTGTACTATTGGTTTATTGGTAAAAGTCGTGTGCGTTTTCTAAAAACACAAGCAGAGGAGGATGATAGTCATGTCCATTCAACACAAAGTTCGAGCCTTCGCGGGGAGCTTTATTCTCATTAGCCTCGCCCTGGCCCATTTTTACTCACCGTACTGGCTGTGGTTGACCGCGTTTGTCGGGTTTAACCTGTTGCAGTCATCAATAACCAATTTTTGTCCACTTGAAATGGTTTTGAAAAAGATAGAAAAATCGCCTTAGGCTTCGGTGGTTCGGTTGTGACAAGTGACTTTTACATTGTGCGCTTCATATCTCGTAATGCAACCGCAGCGCGTACAAGTAGACGGGGCCGCGATCTTGATTGTACGCCGGATGATTCACGAATTGAAAATCGCCGGTGACGCCCAAATATGAAAGCGGCTTCCACAAATAGTAAGTCTCAAGAATTTCTTCAGGTGCATAGTTGAGCTTGCCGTCGCCTAACATAAAGCCGTATCCGCCAGCGGCGAAATACGCGGCGTGATCTTCAGACAAACCGTTTACGAGAATCGCAAGCCCCACGTTGTCGTCGGGGCGATGCCAACGGTTACCATTGAGGCTTGCGCCAACGCTCGCCGTGCGATCGATTTCGGTGAATGCCCAGGATTCAGTCGCGCCGTCGTTCCACCCCAGGCGCGCAAACACGCCGAGATCTTTGGTTAGCTCTTGGTCGGCGCTCATACCGACGCCGTATTTAGTTCGATACGTGCGGGTTTGCGTGACGTCCATGTTGTATTTTGGATTATTCAGCACCTCTGAATAGCTCCCCATATCGGCGTGATTCTCGTAGTACATGATGCGAACTGCACCGCGGTGGCCGTTGATACTATGGCGATGCTCAAATTCGATTTGGTCACCATGCGCCTGTTGAATATCCGTATCGAGCGCCATTTGGTTTGCCTGCGCGGGCTCCATGGCTGAGGCGAATCTTACCGCCCAATTTTTAGTGTTGTATTCAAAATATACTCCCCATGTGTATCCAGTGGTGTCGGCGGCATAATCCCATGCGCCGTTATCCATGAGTGCCCAATTTAAAAATTGAGTTCGCGGGTCATGGCTATAGGCATTGTCGTCAAAATAATCGTTTAAGCTAAATTTGCCGACAATGACGGTTATGCGATGGACGGGGATATTGCCGCTCAGTTGATTTTCGTCGTCACCCACGTGTTCCATTTCGGTCCCAAGGCCAAAAATTTGTTTTACAAAGATCCGCGCGACGATGGTTTTGGGAGCTGGCGATTCCACCCGGTAGATTTCGCCGTTGGGGAAGCCCGCGATTCCCAGTGTCGAACTGACGCCTTTGCCGGCTGATAACTCGGGGTCAAAATAAACTTCGCCGCCATGCCAAAGCCGTCGGCCTAAAAAAATGGTGGAGGTGAGTGAGGTATCAAATTCCGAAGTCGACTGAAGACTGTTGGCGCCACTATAAGCGGTCGGAAAGCCAGGATGTCCCTGCGAAACCGTGGTGGCTTGATAATGAATGGTCCAGTTTTCTGTTGAAGTGTCCGCCGACGATGTCAAAGCCTCGGCGGATGCGCATCGCGCGTTCAACAGTAACAAAAATAAAAAGACGCTCAAGAAATATTGATTCATGTGCCGCGACCATATAGCGGCGGATTTGTGTGTGAGTCAAAATAAATTGCGCGCAAGCGGTTGACATAGGGTACCCCCCTATACTAGATACTCGCCATGAGACACACCATTCGCGAGAAATCTAAAATTGTATCGAGGGTGAATCGGTTAAAGGGTCAGCTCGACGCTTTTGCCAAGGCAATCGAAGCCGAAGAAGAATGTTACCAGGTCATGCAGTTGCTGGCATCGTGTCGGGGGGCTCTCAACGGTTTAATGGGCGACATTATTGAGCAGCATATCCGCGAGCATATTGTTGAGGCTGAGAATAAAAAAATTGCCACCGAATCTGGTGAAGAACTCGTCGATATAATGAAGAGTTTTTGGAAGTGAATGAAGCGGACCGAACGCGTGGGCCAACTTCGGGCCATCCTAAGGTCGGCGCGGTGGCCTGCGCTGCAGATGGCTTCAACCTCGCCGCCAAGCGTGCATCTTTTCGAGCCACTTTAACGCCGCCTTTGGAGCGGTGGCCTTCTTCCATTCACCCGCAGCATACTTATTGGCTTCAGCAAACGTCGGATAGATATGAACTGTTCCCAGTATTTGATTCAGCCCAAAACCATGTTTCATGGCCGCGATATATTCGGTGATGATTTCGCCGGCGTGGGCGCCAACAATTGTGGCACCCAAAATTTTATCGCTCTTAGGCGGAGTCAGAACTTTTACAAAACCATGATCTTCTTCTTCAGCTATCGCCCTGTCGAGATCGCTTAAATCATAGCGCGTGAGACGGTAGGGAATGTTTTTCTCTTTTGCTTCGCGCTCGCTTAGACCCACTCGCGCAACTTCAGGATCGGTGAAAGTCGTCCACGGTATCACGCGATAATCGGCTTTAAACTTTCTAAGCGGGCTGAAAAGAGCGTTCACTGAGGCGTACCAGGCCTGATGAGCGGCCGTGTGCGTAAACTGATAGGGGCCGGCCACGTCGCCACAAACGTAAATATTCGGATAGTTTGTTCGCATGAAATCATCATGTTCTATTGTGCCAAGCTTCGAAATCACCACTCCGAGATCCTCAAGGCCGAACCCTGTCACATTGGCTCTTCTGCCGAGCGCCAACAATATTTCATCGAATTCGACGCGAAGTTCTTTACCTTGATATTCTGCGATGAGCGCCTTTTGCCCGTTTTCTTGAACAATCGACTTTGCTTTGTGAAAGGTTAGGACTCGAATGCCTTCTTTCAAAAATATTTTTTGCACAAAATCGGCAACGTCGGCATCTTCGCGACCCATGAGTTGAGGTTGCATTTCTACCATTGTGACGTGCGAACCAAACCGCGCGAAACTCTGCGCCAATTCACAGCCAATTGGTCCGCCACCTAAAACCAATAAACGTTTAGGGAGTGAAGGCGTCCGCCAAACGGTATCACTCGTCAGATAACCAACTGCTTCAAGACCAGGAATGGGCGGAACGAAAGGTTTTGCGCCGGTTGCGACAATTATGGATCTTGTTGTGATTGTGTGGACTCCGTTCGCGTTCGTCACTTCAATTTCGTAGGGAGATTTGATTCGTGCGGAACCGTCAAAACAGGCAACTCCCAGATTTTGATAGCGTTCCCTTGAATCATGCGGAGCGACCTTGCCAACCACACTCTGGACACGCTCCATCACTTGCGCGAAATCGACACTTGCTTGTGCGGTGAGCCCGAATTCTCGAGCGCGTTTCATGTCGTGAAATGCTTTGGCCGAGCGAATGAAGGCTTTGCTCGGTACGCATCCGGTATTGAGGCAGTCTCCACCCATCTTGTGCTTTTCAATGAGTGCAACTTTTGCTTTTACGGCGGCGCCAATATAGGCCGAAACAAGTCCGGCCGAACCACCACCAATCGCAACAAGGTTATAATCAAATTTGCGAGGTTTTTTAAATCGCCTCAAGAGCTTCTTTGATTTATACGAATTCACGATAGCTTTTGAAATCAGGGGCAAAACGCCTATGATCGCAAAAGAAATCAGTAGCCTTATAGATAAAATTCCCTTAAGCGAAGTAATCCGACTGAGCTGAGTTCCCGCATTTACGTAAGCCGCTGTGCCAGGGAGCATGCCAACTTCGCTGACCCAGAAATAAGTGAAGGTGCGAATCGGCGTGAGCCCCATGACGAGGTTCACAAGAAAAAACGGAAAAATGGGAATGAGCCTCAAGGTGAAAAGATAGAAGGCGCCCTCTTTTTCAATTCCTTGATTCAGGCTTTGAAGCTTATCGCGAAATTTATTTTGAATTGCATCTCGAAACACAAAACGAGATACGAGAAACGCCAGAGTCGCCCCAATTGTGCTGGCAATCGAGACGATTGTTGTTCCCGTCCAAAATCCAAAGAGCGCCCCGGCCGCCAAAGTAAGGACTGTTGCGCCCGGCAGTGATAGAGCCGTTGAGACAATGTAGACAAGCGCATAAACACCAAGAGTCAGCGCCGGATGCAAATGGTAGTAGTTTAAAAACTCAGAGTAATGAACTTTGAGATTTTCGAGCGAAATAAAATTTAAAACGCCCGATTTGTTGAGGGCAATAACCGCAACTAAAAACCCGGCGAGAATTACAGCTTTTGAAATGTTTTTTCTCATCATAATACGGTCTATAAATTTCTTTTCTAGACGCCCCTTCGCTGTTCAAAATTTTACCATATCGTTACCTGATGAGATCACGTCAAAAATCAGTTCTTTTTGAGCGCCAGTCTGAAGAAACGGAAATGCCCGGGACGTTGCCGGGTAGGGTCATCTCCCAGGCTTACGGCTGGATTAGGCGTTCGCGCTGAGGTCACGTCCATTATTCACTAGCGCGGGCATTCGAAAATTGACTTATGCCGCCCGTAATATAAAGTGAATATTTCGTAATCTTCGAGTTGGTGGGGGATCACTTGGTCGAAATCGCGATGCGCCGGCCGGTTATGTTGATCACGGTCTTAGTTGGACTGGTGGTGGCTGGGATTTTTAGCCTTGATCGCATGCCGCGCGATATTCTCCCCAACCTCAGTAGTCCGACAATCTATGTGGCCCAACCGTACGGCGGTATGGACCCTGCTCAAATGGAAAGCTACATCACGTACTGGTACGAGTACCATTTTCTCTACATCGACGGCATCGAAAGCGTTGAATCCAAAAACA
>DAIDJH010000075.1 GCA_027451425.1 Bdellovibrionales bacterium
TGTTTTCAAAAGAAGAGGCCGCAGAGCTTCGGCGGCTCGTCGATGAAGCTTTTATGGTGCTTGGTAATCAAACAAAGCGCCGAGAGTACGACAATATTTTGCTAGCGCGCGAGGGTCGTGGCGAAACGACCGCGCCGCGAGAACCGGGCCCTGCCACATCAACGATACCCGCACCGGTGAATACCGCCGGACCTCTGCCAAAAGGTTTTGCGCGCAGCCGCTTGAGTGTTTACGAGCTAAAACCCGAAATGGAAGAGGAAATTTCCAACCAAAAAATGTTTGATGGTCCTTTTTTACGCAAAGTTCGCCAATATAAAGGAATCCACATCGATCAGCTTAGTAAAGAGACCCGAATTAGCCGCAGCTATCTTATTGCTGTCGAATCAGAAGACTTTGAAGCTCTGCCCGCGCCAGTTTTTGTTCGTGGTTTTCTAGTTCAAATCGCTCGCATTCTGTCTATTGATGAAACTCTCGTCGCAAATTCTTATATGGCTCGCCTGAGCAACAAGAAATCTTGAATACCCGCAAGAGTACAGAATTTTATTTCGTCGCAAATACAAGCGCCCTGCGACTGGATAAAGCCCTGGCTTCGGATCCGCGCATTATTAGCCGATCGCAGGCAACGAGCTTGATCGACCGCGGCTTTGTTACGCTCAACAATAAACCCGTAAAGCCCGCGCACAAAACGTCGGCTGGAGAACTGTTTCATGTGACTATCCCCTGCGAAGAGCCGACTGAGCTTGTTCCGTTTGATTTACCACTTGAGATTCTCTTCGAAGACGAAGAGTTGTTAGTGGTAAATAAGCCGTCCGGCCTTGTCGTTCATCCGGCCGTTGGGCATCGCCAAAATACTTTGGTCAACGCACTTATTCACCACACGAAAGATTTGGCGCGCGGATTTTCAACTGGTCGGCCGGGGATCGTACATAGAATAGACAAAGACACCAGCGGCCTCCTTGTCGTCGCAAAATCAGAACGCACCCTGCGTGGGCTTGCCAAACAATTCAAAAATAAAACTGTTCATCGCGTTTATTGGACGATTGTGCACGGTACCCTTAAGAGCCCTCACGGCACTATTACGACCTATATTCGCCGACACCCGGCCGATCGAAAACGCTTCGCCTCCGAACGATTCCGCGGAGAACAAGTGCCTACCGGCAAGCTGGCAATAACCCATTATGACGTAAAAAAGGTCCACCCCTCGGGGCTTTCGCTCATTCACTGTAAGCTTGAAACTGGGCGAACCCACCAAATTCGTGTTCATCTGTCAGAGTTGGGCCATCCAATTGTTGCCGATCCCACATACTCCTCCGCAACTCGCCATCGCTCGACCGCGCCTCATCTTTTACTTCACGCTGCGGAACTCGGCTTCACCCACCCATTAACTAGAAAAAGCCTTAAATTTAGCGCCCCCTGGCCAACTGAGCTTCATGACTATCTACGTAAATATAATTTTCTAGACGGAGAAGCTCCTTGAATCCAGCCCCCTCTTTTTCTCCCGTAATTCTAGAGGATCAAGAAATTGGCTATAGCTTTGAAAGCTCTGCCCATTTGTTTTTTTTTGGCACCCGCTTCGCAACCCGTGAAATTTTGAGCGAACTTTACCCACAACTTCAATGGTCCAGTATGCGCCAAGAACACGGTAACAAGTTCGCTCAAGCGTCCCAACCCACAAGTCGAATTATCCCAATTGCCGATGCACTCTGGACTCCCGATCGTCATATCGCGCTTCTTGTCTCAACTGCCGACTGCGTGCCAGTACTTGTGGCAACAGATGATTTTGTTGCTTCAATTCATGCCGGATGGCGTGGAATTTTAAATGGCATTGCCCCGCTTTGTATTGAAACCCTGCGCAAACGGCATGGTTTTAAACTAGATAATGCCCTCGCCATTATCGGCCCGCACATTCAACAAAAAAGCTTTGATTTTACCCGTGATGACGCAACACCATTTTTCAATTTGGCTTCTAAGCTTGAGCTCAACACGAATCACGCTATTCAAAATAATCCTGGTGATCCGACAAAAGTGAAGATTTCGCTTAACTTATTTATTCGAGCTCAATTAACCGCCAGTGGCCTGACCGCCTCGCGCATTGCGGAACTACCCGTAAATACCCATGCCTGCGTAAACTTTCACTCCTACCGCCGCGAACGCGTTGCTGGTCGCAATTTGAGTTTTGTGGCACGGCTTTAAATGTGCTTCACGCCAGAGCGCTGTTCATTTACTCTATATTGGTATGTTTACGTTAAACTCGAAGTGGTTTCGGTCTGGCACAATTATTTTTTTCCTCATTTTTATTGCCTCAACGGTGCTGTATTTTAGCAACCCGGCGCGCACACCTTTTCGAAGCTTATTTTCTTTGCCCGCCAGAAAAATTTTATCCGTTGCCGTTGGCCCCGTTATCCCTGGCATAAAAGCGAAGGTGCTCAAAGTGCAGACGCCCGATGGACTTTTTCTTGAAATCTACGCACCGGCACAAAACGGGCTGGCGCCGCTTATTCAAAAAATTAGATTGCCCGACAAACAAGATGCGCTCTTTCAGTTTCAAGGGCGCGCAACAGACCTTGCCCTAGAAGACCTCAAGAACGACGGGATTTTTGAAATTATTGCCCCGACCTATGACGCTTCGTTAGTGCCGCATCTCAATATTTATCAATACGACAAAATCGCAAAGGTTTTCGCGCCGTACGAAAAACAATCGAATTGACGTGCCGCGGCGCTTGTGATAGAAGGTCGCCCATTGGAGTGTCTTAATCGGTGAAGAAGTTGACCCCACAGATTTTTTTGTTGCCATTGTTTGCCGTGATGGCGCTTTGCTTTTTCATCGGTTGCATGGACTATCCGCCGACGGGTAATCAAAATGACTACTGTGGCGTCATGCATCCTGATCCTGGAATGGTGGACGCAACAAATGGGGCCATCGTATCAGATAATGGCACCACAGTATTGCGTGCCGATCGTCCCTTTGCTCCGCCGCAGGCGGGCTATCAGTTTCAAAGCGCCGCCATTTTTTACAACGACACTTACAACCGTCTACATTTTTATTTTAATATCTCAAAGGATAATAGTGGCAACTTCACCGTGGTCACCACCTGTGTGTCCGGGCAGGGCCAAGTGCCTGGGATGAAATCATTCAATTCGCCCAAGCTGCCCTTTGTTTCTGACATGAAATACGACGGAAAGACCTTACAAATTCAACATCATGTTCTTGTCTTCCGCTTTGGAGAACCTCAAAATCCCAACGATACCTTTTTACGAAATATCAAGGTAGACCCGCTTGGCACATCTTCGTTTTCACCAGAAACGACTTTTGATGTTTTTCATGGTTACACGCAATTGCAAGAAACATTCAATCAGTTGAGCCCTGCAAACCAAGGCAAATATGTGCTGTGGGTTTCAGCGAATCGCCCAGCACCGGGTCAAGATAAAACCGGTACGGGCCTGAACATTAAAGAACTTATATTCCTGAACGCCGGCGCTCTCTAAGAGGCGTGTGCTTTACCATGAGCTAATTTTTTGCTCAGGTCACGCCACGATTTTCCCTCACGCGCCCTTGGGTCCAACTGATACTTGCGTACAGCTCGTAAGTGCTCTTTAAAGTTTTTCGAAAATACGTGTGTGCCATCGTTTCGGCTGACAAAGTAAAGATAATGAGTCGCGGCCGGATGAACCGCGGCCCAAAGTGCCGCCACACCTGGATTTGCAATCGGTCCAGGTGGCAGGGCGTGGATCACATATGTATTGTACGGTGTCGGTCGCCGAATATCCGACTTCCTAATGTTTACCGGCCGAACGCCTGTGTTGAGCCACATCCCGTAAATAATGGTTGGGTCCGATTGAAGTCGCATGCCTTTTTCTAGGCGATTATGAAATACCGACGATATAAGCGGCCGCTCAAATGGAGCCCCCGTTTCTTTTTCAATTATGCTGGCGAGAACCACCTGATCATGAAGGCTCATTTTAACCGTCGGCTCCTTATCCGCCTGTACGATGGCATTCTGAAACTTGCGATACATCATCCGTACGAGAGCACCAATGGGCGTAAATTTGGTAATGAGATATGTATCTGGAAATAGGTAGCCCTCTAGAGACGGCATACCGTGACCGGTAAGCGCGCGAATTTTGCCTGGACTTGTAACGTATTTAAAAAATTCATCGCCACGATGGGGCCACATGCGATTGAGTGAATCACGTATGTCAAAAATATTGCTGCCCTCGGGGACAACGAGGGAGTAGCGAATGCTTTCACCCGTGGTTAAAATTTTTAAAATTTCACTTGGCGTCATGTCCTTGTACAAGGCGTACTCGCCCATTTTAATCCGAGCGGCGCTACCTGTTAATTTCACATACCAAACAAATTCTCTTGAGCTCGAAATTAAGCCCTGCGCCGCAAGAAGAGTTGCAACTTCATGCAAGCTCGTGTTGTAGGGCACTTCAAATACAATTTTTTCATGTCTGGACGAAGCCGGTAGAGAAGAATATCGATTAACTTGCCAAATTAAGAAGGTCGCAACCAAAAATACAGCAATCAATAACCCCACAATTCGCGTCACCGCTCGCTCCCCCCTCAGTTTTCAAATTGATACGTGAGCCCTGGTGGAAATTTCGCTGGTAATGCCGTCGAGTCTTCGAGGCTTGCCACGGGAACTACGCAATATTGAATGGCGAAATGCCCAGACGGTCGATCATTGCCGGATTTACCCATCCCACCAAATGGAAGTCGCGAGCTTGATCCATTTGTTGTACGGTTCCAGTTCAGAAGACCGACTTTTGCGTCAACAAGTGCTTTCTCATAGAGCGCGCGATCCTTTGAAAAAAGCGCCATCACAAGACCAAATCCAGAAGCGTTTACGATATTTAAAGCCTCGTCAAAATCATCAACGGTGTAGATAGCTACATTTGGACCGAAAATTTCATTTTTTTGATAAACCGATTCGCGATTAAACCGTTCAACCGTATGAATGGACGGCGTCACGTAATATCCTTCATGTCCAACATCTAGTGCCTTACCGCGCATAATGCTTTCTGCACCTTCACGCTTGGCAATTTCTTGAAAGCGCAGATATTTCTCAACAGACTCTTTGCTAATAAGCGGGCCCATAAAAGAATCGGTCGACCAATGCCCGACTGCAATTTTTTTTGCATTTGCGTGAAAGTTTTCAATAAATCGATCGCGAATACTCCGATGAAGAATCACCTTGCTCGTGCACGAGCACCGCTGACCTGTTGTCATATATGCGCCGACTAGAGTTTCATAAACGGCCTTTTTCAAATCCGCATCCGACCAAACAACAGTTGAGTTCTTGCCACCCATTTCAAGAGCTAAAAGTTTCCAGTAATGATCGAGCGTGTCTTGCTTGATTTTTAATCCAACTTCGTATGAGCCCGTGAATAAGACGCCGTCGACATCTTCATGTTGAACAAGTCTCCTGCTGATTTCGCTTTGCCCTTGGATCATATTGAAAACGCCGGCCGGCAGACCAGACTGATGAATAATCTCAGCCATCATCTGGCCAACTGCTGGTGTCTTGTCGGACGGTTTAAACACAACTGTGTTGCCGGAGATCAGCGCCGGAATAATATGACCATTCGGTAAATGCGCAGGAAAATTAAAGGGCCCGATAACCGCCATCACTCCCCGCGGTTTAAATCGAACAACGCCCTCGATTCCGGGCAAAGCATTCGAAACATGCTCATCGGCAATAAGCTTAAGCGAGTGCTCAAGCGTAATGTCGATTTTGTTCGCAAGAGCTCCGGCTTCCGTCTTTGCTTCCCAAAGTGGCTTCCCCACCTCACGCGCGATCACCTGGGCCATTTCATCGGCACGCTCTTGAAACGCTTTTTTCAGTCGAAATAAATGCTCTTTACGTTCATCAAGCGCCGCGTGCGCCCAACTGCGAAACGCCATTTTCGCCGCTGCACAAGCCGCCTGCGCGTGGTCATAAGAGCTCTTAACGCTTATCACATGATCCTTTAGATCTGCGGGGGAACGAATATCCCAATCTCCGTCTGAGCGTTCAGGTTTAATAAATCGACCACCAATATAGTCACCACGATATTCGATAGTGTTTAAATTTTGGCTTTTCATATTTGTTTTCGTCCGTGCCCTTTGACTTTTTTATTGCTGTCGACAAGCGGTGTTACGTAAACGAGGTCGCTTGGTGATATCTCAAGAATGTGGCGCGTTTTATCGGGCACCACAAGTTGATCGCCGTCTATGAGGTAGGCGGTTGGAACTGCAATAAACTGTCCATCTCTACATACGGAGACCATTGCCTTTTGTTCAAACGACGCATTCGTTTGCGTCGATACCTTAAGAAATCTTGCGCTTTTTATGGGCGTTACATTTTTGGCTTTTACTTTGAGGTGCGGCCCCCCATCAAACGGATCGACCTCATTCATGTATGTAAATCCGATTGATTCTAGGAGGTGAAGGGCGGCTTGCGTTTCTTGTGAAACACGGCCGAGCACCAGTCGCGCCTTTGCGTCCAGAAGACAAAGATAAATATCTTCTTCTGGGAAAAGACTGCGAATAAATTCTTTGTTTTTTTGACTGAGCAAGTCGGCCTCTTGATAGGGCATACCCGTAAATCTTCGGCCGAGGGCTTCCCAAAACTCGCTGCGCCCCTCCTCAGTGAGCGGAGGTGCCATTTGCGCATAAAGATCTTCTTCAAAGCGCTCAGGGTACATACCAATGTAGTTGAATCTTGACAGACTCGCGAGTTTACCGATTTTTTCGGGACGGCTTCTATAGGCACGGTCGACGACCAAACCACCTATTTCCGTTGGCCCATTTTCGCATATTTTTAAACGCAAAATTTGATGGATAAATCCAACCCCAAGGTCGCGGCTAAATCGTTCCTTTTTTAACACCTCAAAGCTATAGGTTGGTTCGCCGGGCGTCCCGTGCTTTGCGACAATTTGTGAACTTCCACACACTATTTTTTGATCGCGATCTTCAACAACGAAAACGTACTTGGCTTCTTCGCGTGACAGGTCCCCGCGAAACGATGCCTCGCTGACCTCTACCTTTTCAGTGATAACGCGCCTATCCGCCGGCAAGTTCAGTAATGAAAATTGCTGCGCCAGAGACAAAAGGCCGCTCACATCGTCCGCCACAGCGCTTCGAATGACAAAACTCATGTGCCCTCCTGTCGCAAGACGGATTTGTAGAACTCTATAGCCGCCTTCAGTTCACTGATTTTTACATGCTCAAGGGGTGCTGGCTCATTATTCGCCTCAATGCCCGGTCCAAAAATCACCGTTTCTATGCCCAACCGATGAAATACATTCGCTTCCGTACATTGATGAGCTGCCGCCCCCCTCGAATCTAGGCCCAGCGAAGAACATACACCCTTTGCCAGAGTAAAGAAAGGCTCCTCGCTCGCCATAGAAAATGGCGGCTTATAATCAAGAATATGAAACTGTGCACCTGCCGCGGCGCAATCACTGCGCAGCCTTTCTAACCATTTCTCATAAATTTCTCGGTCTACGGCAGGTACGAGACGACAAACTCCAACTATTTTTACTTCTTCATTAAGCAAGCGAATTTGACCAACGTTTAGTGTGGAATAGGGTGGAGAAAAATCCGGGGCATTCACGGTTTTAAGTTCTACGGCTAGGCGCTTGATTAGTTCACCCACAGCAATCAATTTTTTTATAACACCATCATGCAGATGATCGACGATTTGAACTTCAAGTTCTACAAAAGTGGGCTGCGATTCAGCACCGGTGCCGCCATCAATCGAAAGAATCGCAATGCCACTAGGCAAATTCTTTAAATAGTCGATCATTCGAATGATCGGATTATCAAGCAGGCAAAAGTCAACGGCCCCACCTTCAGCGCGCCGAGCAAAAACCTTGCTTTGCGAATAACTCCCTTCGGAGATGCTTTGCTCCTCAATGTATTTTCGCTCAGCAAGCGAAAGGGGCAGGGTAATTTCAACTTTCGCGTAGCCCTGCGCTCGCGTGGCCAATCGAAGTCCTGTTGGCGAACCCACGAGTACGGCGCTGGGTTTGATTTTTTTCTGACGAATAAGGCGAATCACTCCCGTACCGC
>DAIDJH010000076.1 GCA_027451425.1 Bdellovibrionales bacterium
ACACACGGCTGGGGTTGGGAGCACGTCCAGTGGCTCCGAGAGTTCATACGCAACTTGCAGTTTAACTGGCCCGCAGCAGTTGTTTCAACTCACCTACTATCCATTTTTGCAAACCAACTGCAGCTCTTGCCACTCGGCAACTGGCGAAGCGGCTGCAACGCCATTTGCGGATTCAAATCTCGTGACTGCCTACTCTTCGTTTATGTCTGAAACTGTCCAAGGTACGGACCTCACAAAAATTGATGACTACGCCGTCGCCGAACCTGATAACATTCACGTCCCTCCAAGCGCCGGCCCGCAATTCTCGACACAAATCAACACGCTCGGCGCGGCGCCAACGTCGCAATGGGCGGTCGGGATGAACGAACTCAAAGGTTGCGGTAACACGCAGTTTCTGGCGGATCAATATCAAGCCACGCGCTCTTGGACCATAAGTAAACCTATTGGATTTACTTCGAGCACGCAGATTGGCAATGCGTTTGCCGACCCGAATGCCGCGACTCAGACAATCGACTGGGATCTTGACCCAGCCGATGGCAGCGCTGACATGCTTCTCACCTCAAATGGCAGCCCCTCGCCGGTTGGCACGTGCGCCTCAACTCACAGTGCTTTGGGTTGTTGGCCGCAATTGCCGGGGGCGCATTTTGAAATCGATTTGCAAGCTTTTGCGACTGGTGACGAAACCGAGTATGTCATTCGCAATCCGCGGATCGTGTACCCGAATATGAACTCCAGCGCTGTCAATTTTACCGTGCACAGCTTGCAAATAAAAATCAATGGTCAGATTATTGTGAATGAAACAACCTTTCTCTATTTGGCTGGTATCGCATACAAAAATCAGACAAACTATCTTTCGGTCGGCGCCATGGCGTATCTGTCAAACGTTCGCAAAAGCGATTTAATCTCTGTGTCGTTCGGCGATATTGACACCACTACGCCTTTGCCGCCGCTCCCCGCTCCACCGACGGTCAGCTTTAATCTCGCCTCCGATTCCGTCACCCAACCAAGCGGATTGGCTTCACCCGCGGCAAAATCTTTGGAAGTCACAGTTAGCAATCCTACCAACGAATTTATCAACGTGCCCATCGCGATCAGCGCCGATTACGTTAGTGGTACCGGCTATGTCGCAAGCCCCGATGCTATCCCACCGACAACAACAATGTCCGTACCTGGCGTCACGGGCAATAATAACCAACCGCTACAAATTCCATCATTCTTAATCGACTATCAAATTACCGGAGATGGCGTGTCGCCGCTTTCTGGCCCCACAATTAATCCAAGAAATCCAAATCAAATAGATATGATGGTCACCGTTCTACCGAACACGCCGGGCGCAACCTTGAATTTATCCATTTTAGCTAGTGATCGTTACGAAAATAATGGACAAGGTACGCGTGTGCAAATGAAAATTACCTCAAGCAACAGCCTGGGCTCACTCAATCCGGGGGTCACAACAGCCACTGGAACTTACACGCTCAGCATCCAACACTCGGCCACGCAGCCTGCTGCCAACGAAGTCACGCTAACCCAATTGCTTTCACCTGGTGGCGCATTTTACCAAAACTGTGTTGAGTGCCACTACCCGAACCCCGACGCGACACCGCCGTTCAGCCAACCTCTCAATAATTACTCGATGACTGTGTACCCTTCGCTGATGGCGAATAACCACTTCGTGCCCAACAATCCCACGAACAGTATCGCTTGGCAGTTGATCAATGGACCAGTTCCGCCTTCTCCGCAGATGCCACTGAACGGATCGCTCCCATCAGGCTCAACTTACTATCAACAAATTTACAACTGGATTATGGCAGGAGCAAAAAATGACTAGATGGAATTTTCAACGTTTCATTTCAAATCGCCGCGCACTTACACTATTGGCGATTCTTTTGCCGACGATTATTTTATTTCAAAACTGTTCGGCAAGCCACAGTGGAGTTTCAAATCTGGCCTCATCAAGTGGCGGCGCAACATTGGCCACGACCTGTGTGCCTGCCGCTCAAGACGTTGTAAACTCCAATCAGCAAGCCGCGCTCACGCGTGTACAATCAAAATGGCCGGCTCCACCGACCGGATCCGACGAAGCCGATGCCGTGCCTGATATCGTCGCTTGCGTGCAGTCGAATGGAGCGCAAGGTTGCCCCAATCAAATCAATATCGGATCGCCACAAACTTCGAATCTATACATCAAAGTTGTCGATGGTGTTTGGCCAGAAGGCGGCACAGCACTCTCTGCCTCCGATATCGCCACGCTACGTGATTGGATTCTTGGGGAGCAAGTCACCTGCGATGCGATTGCCATCGGTTCAGGCAACCCGGGTGGTGCCACCGGTTCTGGCAGTATGGGCAGTGGCGCTGCAACTTTTACCGAAGTGAATAATCAAATTGTTCAACAGTATTGCGTCGGCTGTCACGGCAATGTCGGAGTCTCGCCAAATTTAACGACTTACGGAGGCGTGTCAGCCAATGCATCCGCATGCCTCAGCGCCATTCAAAGCGGCATTATGCCACTGAACCAACCGCCGCTATCACCAGCCCTCCAAACTTTATTTGCAAACTGGGTGAATGGCGGGTCACAGAATAATTAAACTCGGAGAAAAACCCAGGCCGGGTCACGTCAATTGAAATTTAGCGTGGTTACCGCATTGCTTGTGGAGCAATTTTTAAGTTATATAAATAAAATCTGCGAGACTGACGATGAACTATATCGGAGCTACTGCGCGAATCATAATCAGAGTTCATCCACCGCTCATTCGACACAATATCGCTTCCTATTATTTATCTTGCCCTTCTACACCTAAGACTTGCATCGGCATTCGAAAATAAAACGAGAATAGTTAAGATTTTGAATTGGAATAAAGTCTAGGCACATAAGTTCATTTTATCGTTAACGATAATCAACTATCCGCTGGTCGAGTAAAATCAGAAGAAGTGATTATTAGAAAATAAAAACTTACAAAGTTATGAATTTACTCCGATTTAGTAAGAGCGAGACCGGAGGGATTATGGAACCTAAAAAGCGGTTAAACGAATCTGTTGGCGATGATGTGATGCCGAATCATGGACGTTTAAAGGTAGTTCGGCAGGATAGAATTAACGTCGAAGATTTGGATTGCCACATCGAATTCGGCCATACAAATTACAAAATCATAAATATGAGCCCTTTTGGGCTTCTTGCGTTGGTCGAAAATCAAATAAATGACGAACTCATAGAAGCGAACCTCGTGGTCGAGGATGTCGAATTAGGACTCGTCAGGCTCCGACGCGCACGACGAGAGATCGATTTCGCCGGACGATACCTCATAGGGTTCGAAGTGATTGGTGAAACGATCAGCATCGACAGGGTGTTGGCAATTCGCGATTCAATTCAACTGATAAAGGATCAAGAAGGCTACCAAAGTACAACTAAACGTATCCCCGACGCATTTGCTCGTAAGGTATATGAAATCAAAGACTGGCTGGAAGAGCTTCAGAATAAGGTAAGCGATTTCGAGCGGCGTAAAGATAAGACTGATAGAACGTCATATGCCGATTATGAAAATACAGTTGTGCAAGTTATGGGCGATTATTTAAATCAACTTATGCCCGCCAAGAATCACGAACTAGGCACTCTTATTCACGACTTCAACTCTGATATAATTAAAAATTGTTTTGATTTTTTTAGAGCTAAACTTCAAAACCTTATATACCAAGCGCCGTTTGCCAATCGAGTTTATTCAAAACCACTCGGATATGCCGGCGACTACGAAATGATGAATATTATTTATCGAGATGACAACGCCGGAGAAACGCTTTTTGCCAAGTGCCTTCATAGTTATTGGATTCGCCAACCGGCCGCGCAGGCAGTGAGAAATCGCGCAGATTATATTATGGGTAAAATTCAAGCTTTACTAGAGTCTAGATCTGAACCCGTGAGTATCCTCTCAGTGGCGTGTGGCCCCGCAATGGAGTGGCAACGGCTAATCAATGATGGCAAATACAACAATCGTGAGATTGAGGTCGATTTGCTAGACCAAGATGAAAATGCCCTAAAGCACGCCCAACGTCGAATCAAGGAGAATTCAACGCGTTCACCAAATAAATTTAATTTTGATTTTATCGATCAATCCATCAAAAAAGTTATAACTAGAGGCCTGAAGAAGCAGTATGACTTTATCTATTCAGCCGGACTATTCGATTATTTTTCAGACCCTGTCGCTCAGCTGGCCGCGACAAGGCTTTTTAATTCGCTGAAGCCCAAAGGGCAGCTCATAATTGGAAACTTCAACGTCGAAAATCCCAATTCTATAATGATGGACCTGGCGCTGGACTGGCATCTTTTGTATCGCACAAAAGATGACCTTATCCGCATGTTTGAGTGTGTTGGGGGCAAAATCGACGTGGAGTCGGAAACACTCAGCATCAACCTCTTTTGCACTATATGTAAGTTATGATTCCAGCCTTATCGAAAGATGAACAAGAAGTATTTGAACACGAAAGATTAGATGAATTAAAAGATACCCTTTTAATGATTTCTAACTCGATGGTGCTCCCACTTTATTTTTTATTTTGGATTGCAGATGTAATTTATTTTCCCCAATTTAAATGGCGTTTTTTGTTGTTAAGGTGTCTGGTAATACCGGTGTGCTTCTTTGTCCAAATTGCAGTCCGAAAAGCAAAGACCTATCGCCAGAGCGAATGGTTGGCGATTATCTTCACATCTACCTTGGCCGCCATAATAAGTTCGATGATATACGCCATCCACGACGCAACAACATCGTATTACGCAGGATTAAATTTGGTGGCAATCGGCTCATTGACATTTGTGCCGTGGAGTCGCATGTTTTTCTTTCTCGCAAACGCTCTGATTTTTGGACCGTATTATATTATGGCCGTAATGCAGATACATGACAAAAAATCACTAATACCATTTCTTGTGAATTCATTCTTTATAATCGGAACAGTGGTGATCGCTTTCGTTATTCGTATATTTCACGATAGACTGAGGATTAACGAATTTCGTACACGGCTACAGCTTAATAGCGAAATTGGTAATCGCGATCAAATCATAATAGATAAAACTGCCGAGGCCGTTCGGCTCGCCAGTCTAAGCAGCCAATTTAGCCCGCAAGTGGTCGACGCCATTCGTAGCCAAAAGATAAATTTGAACTTGGGAGTAAGACGCGCCAGGATCTGCGCGGTTTTCATTGATATAGTCAACTCAACAGAACGCGTTGCACGCCTAGATAAAGATAAAGTTCACGGTGCGATTTCAACATTTATGAACGACAGTATTAAAATACTTTTAAAGTACGACATCACCATCGATAAATTTTTAGGGGACGGCATTCTGGCATTCTCCAATGATCCCGTCCGCTACGACGACTTTGCAAAGAGAGTGATTTCTGCAAGTTTTGAAATTCGTGAAAAAATTAATTCAAAAACTGATTTTTACGAAGACAATTGGATGAGCCCCCTTCAAATTAAAACGGGAATTGCGGTCGGATATGCAAATGTCGGATTTTACGGTCATGACAGATATTTCAAGAGCTACACTGCAATTGGACCCGTGGTAAATTTATCGAATCGATTGTGTGGGGTTGCTGAACCAAACCAAATTCTGATATCTAAAGATGTTATGGATGATCTTGACCCAGATGAATTTGTACTAACCCCACTTGGGAAAGTGAAATTAAAAGGGTTTGAAAGCGACGTGGTTAAGGCTTATGAGATCAATCCCAAGGACGAAGTTACGGATTCAAGCGCCGAAGACACCGATTGCCCGGCCTGCTCAAACGGTATCTTACAGCTCGCTGTCGATCAAAGTGGCCTGTATATTTTGAAATGTCGCTCTTGCGGGCACGTGCAAATTAGTAGTTCAAACTCCAAAAAAACCCACGCCGCCTGATGTTCGGCCAACACATGGTAGCCCTCACCGCGCGGCCTACACATTCTCCAACGCCTTCCAATAATATCGAGCGGCGGTGCTACGGTAGGGACGAAATTTTTCGCCGAATTTCAGCAAAAATTTTTCGTCTGGAATTTTGTGTTTGCTATGGACTTTCATGAAGCCTTTTTTTATTCCGAGATCTTTGACCGGCCAGACATCCGGACGGTCCAAATGAAAAATAAGAAGCATTTGCACCGTCCACTCCCCGACCCCTTTGATCGGCAGCAGCGCTTGTACAATTTCGTCGTCAGGGAGTTTCACTAAACTCCCTGGTCGCGGAACGTCGCCCGAAACTACTTTTTGCGCAAGATCTTGCATATAAACTATTTTTTGTTTTGAAAGCCCTGCTGAGCGAAGACGGGCGTCATCAAACTCCAGAATCTGGCGAAAATCGACTGAGCCTTTTTTAAACAATTCGCAAAATCGCCCCCATATTGTTTGCGCCGCCGCCACACTGATTTGTTGCCCCACGATCGCCCTCGCAAGCCGTTCGTATGGTGATTTTGGCGATCGTCTTATGGGCTCAAGCGTGGCACGACGAACCCACGCAGCCAAACGTTTGTCGCACGCAATTAAGTGTTTTCTCGCATTTGTAAGATCGCGCACTGTTCGGGCTCCGTTCACTGGACGTGAGGTATTACCAGGCTATTTCTTTGCCGGTATAATCATAAAAATGCCCGGTTTGCCCTCGGGTCGCCTCATTGATAATTTTGAAAAGCCCTCGAGCCGATTCTCGCGGCAGGATAGGCGCTTCAGGCCCACCCATTTCAGTGCGCACCCAACCGGGATGCAAAACCAGAGTCGTGACTTGCGGGTAGTCCACCGAAAACGATTTGGCGAACATATTGAGCGCAGCCTTCGACATTCGGTAGGCGTAATAGCCGCCCGACTGATTGTTGCCGATGGAGCCCATTTGGCTCGTGATACAGATCAACTTCGGTTGCGAACTCGCGAGCAAATTGCGTAAAAATATTTGCGTGACAGCCGCTGCGCCGAGCGAATTGATTTTAAAATTCAATTCGATTTTCTCAAGAGGTAAACTCGAGAATTTTTCGTCATCGTCGAGCATCACTCCCGCATTGTTGATGAGCACATCAATGGGTTCATCGCCAATCATCGCTTTGGCTTCGTGGATTTGCGCATGGTCGCCGATATCGCATTTCACAATGACGAGACGGTCGCGATATTCTGGATTTTCTTTTATCGCATAATGAAGCGCGCGCGCCTGCACAGGGTCACGCACCAAAGCCAGTACGCGGTGTTTGTTTTCGAGGGCAAAATTCGCGAGTTCAAGGCCAATGCCACGATTGGCCCCGGTTATTAAAAATGTCATGAATTAATAATATTGGCATTGCCCCGGTTGAACAAGATATGTTTTTGCGCTCAATGCAACAGACATTGCGACGTTGGTTGGTTATGATTTGGTTAGAATGTCCGCCAAACGAGTACGCGTGACATGCCGCAAATCTTTTCGAACCCACCGCGCGACGCAGCTCTCGATTTTTTGATCCATCACCGAGCGCAGTTTGCCGATAAAATGTGGCTCGGCGACGATGGTAAGATCCTGAAAACTTTTTTTTATTAGTTCTTTTTGTAAAAAGACCACCACCTCTTTTGCAAATTGCTCAGCCGCCTCTTCGTGTGGGTCACGCCGCTTGGTTTCAGCGTAACGCGCCGCTATGCCGTGATGACCAAGTGATTTAACCCCCATGCCCTTTTCTTGGTGGAGGAGGTCCCGCGTTTTTGTCGTACCGAGCGGATTTTCAATAGCCCTTATCAGCCTAAACTTTTTCACGGCCCGCACGCCGGTCGTGCGTGGAACTTCTGTATATATATTGGCGATTCGTTGATCGGCGACAATGTACCAATGACCAAACATATCAGCTCCTTAAAATAGACCCCGTTATGGGGTTACTGCGAAATGTTGTACAACCTTTAAGATTCAATTCATCGGCACGATCGTAAATCTCAATAAAGCGTTCAAACGAAAAATCTTCGGCCACATTAATTGTTTTAGAAATCGAATTGTCAACGAAAGGCTGAAGCGCCG
>DAIDJH010000077.1 GCA_027451425.1 Bdellovibrionales bacterium
TTTTTTTGGGTTCTCGCGAACAACCGACGCAATATGGTCATTTAAAAATTGCGACACATAAAGACCGTCGTTTGGTTTTGCCCAATACGAGAACATCACGGGCACGGTTGAGAGTACCTGCATGTTCACGCCGCTTGCCACGCAGTCGGTCAGCCGCGCTTTTGGGTCAAATGCGTTGGGCTCAACGCGGCGAAAAAACTTACCCGAATCGTCGTACATGTCGACATGATGGCAGCCGGTCTGACGGCGCAGTTCAATAAACCCCCCATAGCCGAATCGCTCGCGAAATTTGGGTATTTCTGGAGGTAAAATGTGCGTGTGGATATCAATGGTCAGCATCAAGATTTACCGTTGGATTCGCCGCATGCGGGACATGTGGTATGGGAACTATTGTAGAAGCGTTCGAAAACAGCGGGGAATTGTGTCTCGATATTCGTCAGCGCAAAGTATTCTTCGTACAGTTTGTGGTGGCAGCGTTTGCAAAACCATAAAAGACCGTCTCGCTCGGCTGAGCGGCGCGCCCGTTCGACGACGAGGCCAACGCTACCTGCCGGTCTTTGCGGAGAGTGCGGAGTCTTTGGTGGCAAAAGAAAAATGTCGCCCGGGCCGATTTTGATGTCTTGAAACTTTCCATCGGCGACTACTTTTAGCGTGATCGCCCCTTCGACCTGATAAAAAAGTTCCTCGCCCTCGTTATAATGATAATCGGTGCGTGCGTTCGGGCCGCCAATTACCATCACGATAAACTCGCTGTCTTTCCAGATCACTTTGTTGCCAACTGGGGGCTTGAGCGCGTCGCGATTGTCGTTGATCCATTTTTGCAGAGGGATGGCCGTCAACATTGATCGATCTCCTTTGCTTAACATTTTGCAGCTACGCACTTGAGTTCGATGTCAATCGGAGTAGGCAGGCGCGTGACCTCAACTGTCGTGCGGCAGGGTTTATTGGTCTTAAAATATTCGGCATAAATCTCATTGTACGTCTTAAAATCGCGCTCCATATTAGTGAGAAAAACCGTAACGTCGACAAGATCATCCCATGAAAAGCCGGCGTCTTCGAGAATCATCTCGATATTTTTAAAAACACTCCGGCATTGTGCTTCGATTCCATGCGGGATTTCTTTGGAGCCACGAATTCTCGGCCCAACGCCCGAAAGAAAAAGAAAATTGCCCACGCGGCGAGCGTGAGGGTACATGCCGACGGGTTCAGGGGCTCTATCGGAATTTGTTTGGGAACTCATCTAGTTCGCCCCTAAAGGTTGATTGACCGTCTTAATTTCAGAGAAAAACCGAAGACCGTAATCGCCGCCTTCGCGGCCGACCCCCGACTCTTTTACTCCGCCAAAGGGCGTGCGCAAATCGCGAACCATCCAACTGTTAAGCCAAACAACGCCCGCTTGCAGAGCATTTGCCACGCGTTCACAGCGTCCGAGGTCTTTTGACCAAACGCTCGCTGATAAACCATAACGGGTGGAGTTCGCCATCGCCACGGCCTGGTTTTCATTTTCAAATGGCATCAACGTTGCGACGGGGCCAAAAACCTCATCTTGATTGACCACGCACGAAGGGCCAAGTCCCTCAATCAATGTTGGTTTGATAAAGTAACCATTTTCAAGCTCGCCCGCGAGACGGATGCGCTCGCCTCCGCAAAGAATTTTGCCGCCTTCGCGGCGAGCAATCTCGATATAATGCAATATCTTTTTCATATGGGCTTCAGAAACCACGGCACCCTGTTCGGTCGTTTCAAGCAATGGATCGCCAATTCGGAGGGAGTTGGCGCGCGCAACAAGGGCATCGCGAAATTTTTCATATATGGTTTTTTCGACTAAAATTCGCGAGCCACAAAGACAAATTTGCCCCTGATTGGCAAATGTCGAGCGCATGGTTGTTTTTAGCGCAAGCTCAAAATCGCAATCGGCAAAAATGATGTTTGGATTTTTACCGCCCATTTCAAGAGAACATTTTTTAAATTGCGCGGCGGCCGCCTGGGCGATCATTCGTCCGGTGGCGGTGCTTCCGGTAAATGAAATCGCTTTAATATCGGGATGTTGAGTGAGAGCGGCGCCCGCATGGGCGCCGGCGCCATGAACAATGTTGAGAACGCCGGCGGGTAGGCCGACGGCGCTGGCCATTTGGGCGAGAAGCGACGCTGTGTATGGCGTCACCTCAGATGGCTTTGCGACAACCGTGTTGCCCATGGCAAGAGCTGGGGCGATTTTCCAGGTGAGTAGGTAAAGCGGCAAGTTCCAAGGAGAAATGCAGCCGACAACTCCGAGAGGAGTGTAACGAACAGTGCTCGTTGAAAATGAATCGCTAAAAAATTCACCGCGAAATTGCGATACAGCATCGGCAAAAAAGCGCAAATTTTTTGCGCTTCGCGGGATGTCCAGTTCTCGCGAGAGGGTAATTGGTTTGCCGTTGTCGATTGTTTCAGCCCGCGCAAGCTCGGGTGCATGTTTTAGAATTTCATCGCTTATGCGACGAAGATAATTCGCGCGCTCTTCGGCGGGGAGCTTGGCCCATTGTGGTTGCGCGGATTGGGCGGCACGAACGGCGCGGCTGATGTCTTCGCTGTCAGAGGCGGCGACTTGCGAATAAACCTTACCCCGAGAGGGGTTGAAATTATCTAAATAATGACCCGAGTGGGGGTCGGCAAACTCGCCGCCAATGTAGTTTTTTATTTTCTCCGTCATCACACGCTGGTACGGTAATGCAATGGCGGAATTTTCGCAAGAGCATGACTCCTTACAAGCGGCGCAGCGGTTTGATCTTGATGACCCGCTTCGCGCATTTCGAGATGAGTTTCACATCCCTCCACAGCTCTATTTTGCCGGTCATTCATTGGGCTTAATGCCCAAGCGTACACGTGAATACGTCGATCTTGAGCTAGAGGAATGGGCCCGCCTTGGCGTCGATGGCCATTTTATGGCAAAGCACCCATGGCTGCCGTACCATGAAAATGTTACGGAAAACTTAGCTCATATTGTAGGCGCTCGCCCAAATGAAGTGGTCGCGATGAACTCGCTCACCACGAATCTTCATTTGATGATGGCAAGTTTTTACCGCCCCACGCAAGCGCGTTTTAAGATTTTAATCGAGAACAATGCCTTTCCGTCGGATCGTTATGCCGTCGATTCACAAGCGCGTTTTCATGGCTTCGATCCCGTTCGCGCCGTTGTCGAGCTGAAACCGCGCTCGCCAGCTGACGTGCCGGCGATGACAGTTGAGACCGAAGCGATTTTGAAGCAGATTCACGCCCTTGGCGATTCGCTTGCCGTTGTTATGCTTGGCAACTGCAATTACCTATCGGGCCAGGCATTTGATATGGCGGCAATTGTTAAAGCCGCAAAAAAAGTTGGCGCGCATGTCGGATTCAATCTCGCGCACGGGGCGGGGAATCTCCCGCTGAAATTGCACGACGACGGAGTCGATTTTGCCGTTTGGTGTTCGTATAAATATCTAAATGCCGGCCCCGGTGCGATTGCCGGTGTTTTTGTGCATGAGCGATACTTGAAGGATAAGAATATTCCGCGACTGGCGGGATGGTGGGGCCACAACAAAAATTCGCGATTTGAAATGGGGCCAAAGTTTGATCCCATCCCGACGGTTGAAGCATGGCAGTTGAGCAACCCGCCGATTTTACAACTTGCCGCGCTTCGTGCGTCGGTCGAAACATTCGCCAAGGCCACGATGCCGGCACTTTGCCGTAAAAGCGAGAGGCTCACGGGTTATTTTGAATGGCTTTTGAAACGGCACCTTGGTGAAAAGTTGGATATAGTCACGCCTCGCGAGCGGGGGGCGATGCTTTGCGTGCGCATCCCGGGGGTTGGGCGGGCGATTGAGCCGAAGCTTCGAGAAAAAGGCGCGATCATAGATTTTCGCGAACCCGACATTTTTCGCATAACACCCGCGCCACTGTACAATTCATTTGAGGACGTTTATCGGCTTGTTGCCGTCTTACGAGAATCTTTATGAAAATTGTCGTGGCCGGTGCAGGGCTTGTCGGCCCGCTTTTATCGATCAATTTGCGAAGACGGGGGCACGAGATCACTCTGTACGAGCGAAGACCCGACCCGCAGATTGACCACGCATCGCCGCCATCGCTTGACTCTCGCCGCTCTATAAATCTTGTGATCACTTCGCGTGGGATCAACGCCCTCAACGAACTTAGGTTATGGCAAAAAGTGCGGCAGATTACGGTTCCCGTGCGTGGGCGCATGATTCATTCTATCCGGGGTGAAACTTCGTTTCAGCCATATGGCCGTGACGATAATGAGTGTAACTATTCCGTTTCGCGCTCGCGGCTCAATCAAGTTTTGATAGATGAAGCGCGTAGGGCGGGCGTTCGAATCGAGTTTGATTCAGCCCTTGAGGGAGTGGATCTGCCAAAGAAAATAGCCCGATTCGGGACGCATGACACCAACGCGCGGGCGCGCACGCACGAGGTCGGCTACGATTTATTTTTTGCAGCCGATGGCGCGGGTTCGATTGCGCGGCAGGCGCTCGAACGAGAAGGCGTTGCTCACAGCCAAACGGAGTGGCTCGACACTGACTACAAAGAGCTTGTCATTCCGAAAGAGTGCGGGAAAAAGCTTAAGCAGCAGGCGCTTCATATTTGGCCGCGCGGTACGCACATGATGATGGCGCTGCCCAATCTTGAAGGCGACTTCACCGTGACGCTTTACTTACCGCAAAAAAATCACGAGTGGGCTTTTGATAGTATGCGCAGTGAAGTCGATGTGGTGCGATTGTTTGAGTCACAATTTTCGGATGCAATCGATTTGATGCCAAGCTATGCGCAAGATTTTTTTGCTAATCCACAGGGGCGACTTGGAACCGTTCGCACTTCGCCGTGGGTATACCGAGACTCGTTTTGTCTTATCGGTGATGCCGCGCACGCCATCGTGCCGTTTTTCGGTCAGGGCATGAACCTTGGGTTTGAGGACTGCGTGGAGCTTATGAAAGCGCTCCATGAAATGAATGAAAACGGCGACGCGCTGACATCGGCGCAATGGATGAGCGGATTAAACAATTTTGATCTTCGTCAAAGGCCCAATGCCAACGCCATAGCGGATATGGCGCTTGAAAATTTCATTGAAATGCGCGATCGCGTTGGCCAGGCCGATTTTCAACTCAAAAAAAAGATTGAAGCACGCCTTGAAAAGGAATTCCCCAGCCTCTATCGCTCCAGGTATGGCATGATTACGTACACGCTCATTCCGTACAGCCTTGCCCAAAAAGCCGGTGAAATTCAAAGCCGAATTTTAGATGAGCTGGCGCAGAAGGCCTCTCCGGACGGAGACGTTGACCTTAAGTACGCGCACGAGTTGATTAAAAGCCGTCTTGAGCCGCTTTACCGCGAGCATAGAATCACGACTGCGCGCTTCGCCCCCTAATTTTTCACTGTCCAAAAATCTTGCGCAAGGCGCAAATTTCTCGCGTAGGCAAAAGGTAAATAAAAATATCCGTTGTCGCCCCATTTGGTTCCCCAACTGTTGCGTACGATGAGCCATTGTTTGTTTAGATCGTAACCCGCAGCCATCACAGCATGGCCGCCGAGGGGCTGATCGCTTTCTGTCGGCAAGGGAACGATTCCCGTTTCAGCAACGGTTGGCGACTCAAATGATTGAAATACGGTAAACCCAAATACGAATGGAAAGCCGTTCGCCAAACAGCGAAGTCCAGTATTGAGTGAGTTAATTCGAAGATAAGAGCCGATCCGATGCTGGGCGGCTTCATCGTATGCGGCGGGAGCGGGCTGCTCAAGAACGTGCGGGGTCGTGTAGGACCAAACTTTTTCGCGACAGACGCCCCACTTGGCGATGGCCTTCATGCCATTACGTAGAGACGAGCCTGAATCGGAATTTACAGTGCCTGAGAGCTCGCGCTCGTTATAATAGATAAAAAGTCGGCTCACGTTGGAGTAACGGATTTTGTTGAAGACCTCGGGCGCTGAATCTTTGTCGGTTTTCATATCCGCGAGTTCAAGAAACTCCACAAGACCCGCAACGGCGTTACCTGTGCAGCTACCAATTTGCCCTTGATTGGCAATGGGTGGGCACTGTGATCTAAGATCCATCTGTGCGGGTATTTGCCCGGGTAGGCCCACGCGCTCAACAAATTGAAAGTCACGATGATCGGGCAGATCCGGGATCCAATTATAGCGATGTTTCGTTTTCATTTTCACCTCCGCTATGGTGAGGTGATTGTGCAAGCCTGAGGCCGTCGGAACTGTCGATTTTCTTAGCGCTAAAACACATTTAAGATGTTCTAGCGCACATTTGTTTTTCTAAATTCCAAAATTGACATCCGTGTTCTTGGAATTTTGGGACGTTTTAAGGCAATTGATCAATGCACGGCTTGCGCGATCACGGGCTCTTTCATCAAGAGCTTACGAATGGCGTGCAGTTTCGTGAGATCTAATTTTTTTGTTTCAGTTGGAGCCTTGACCATCATGATTTGCGGATCGGACGGATTGGTCACGGCAATTTCCGCAAGACCGGCACGGATCGATTGCACGCGTGCTTTGAGCTCGCCATTTAAATAGACGGCGATAGACCCGTCTTTCATTTCGCGAAGCTCGCTAATGGACGTCACGCGGCCTTCTTTGTCGTATGCGGTATAAACGGATTTTCTTAAAGGATCGCGCGTGTTGTTAACCACAACTTTATAGCCGTCTTTTGTGAATGTCTGGTTTTGCGACGTAATCACGGCGGAATTGGTCCAAAATTCCACCGTATTGTTAATAACAAAATCGAACAAGAGCGCAAGCTCATATACGGGGATGATTACAAACGCGACGTAAATGATCACGCGGGGTACGGTTGAAAAGCTGAGGTTCCATCCGGCCAACTTGCGGGTGAGGCCAAAGTTACCGGCGGCGCACCCGGTAAGTGAGGCTACGCCAACGGACGCGGCTACGATTGCGCACAATGCGCGTGCACTTTTATTTTTTTGACTGAACATATATTCCCCCCTTTGGTTTGTTTTAATATTCGCGAATAATTTTAACGGACTTTATATAGATAGGTTTAAGCGGATGCTCGTTGAGAAGGTTTACGCGAGCTTCGCTAATTTTTTTCACGACGTCGAGACCTGAAACGACGATGCCAAAAACAGGATAGACATTATCAAAATCCCGTTCTTCTTTAAACGTAATCATAAATTGGCTGCCCTCAGTGTTCGGGGCTGATCGTAGCATCGAAACAATGCCTGGGCGATCGTGGCGCAAATCCGGATGAAACTCGTCTTTAATGGTAAAGCCTGGGCCGCCATTGCCATTGTTGAGAGGATCGCCCGATTGCACGATAAAATCTTTGCGCACGCGAAAAAATTCAAGGCCGTTGTAGAGCGGCTTTTTAATTAGAGATTTTGTTTTTGGGTCACTCCAGGCTTTAGTGCCCTCCGCAAGCCCAACGAAGTTGGCGACTGTTTTGGGGGCGCGTCTAAAATTCAACAGAACTTTGAATGTTCCCATCGTTGTATCAAAAACTGCATACAAATGTCGCAGCTCTTTTTGTGATGTCGGGGTTTGTGCGGGTGCTTGCGGCGAGACCTTCGCCGGAGTGGTCCCATGGGCGCGAAGTGAGAAGACGGCAAACGCCAGGGCATAAATCAAGACAACAAGGCCAAATCGTTTGGCGGTAACCGGCATGGCGGGCTCCTACGAATATTGAGTCGAGTAATTTAGAAACGCTATTAAGACCTTAGTCTGGGGTCAACACTTTATTCGCCGCTTTCGGGGCCCCATTTAGGCTGATGGTAAGAAAGACGGTCGTGCGTGATGCGGCGCTCGTTATCGCCATTCGTATCAATAATATAAAGCTGATCGGTGCCCGTGCGGTCACTTACAAATAAAATTTGCCGACCATCTGGCGAAAATGCGGGCTC
>DAIDJH010000078.1 GCA_027451425.1 Bdellovibrionales bacterium
AATTTTAACAGTCGCGGTGACGTAGTGAATCGGGTACAATTCGGCCTATGTCGAACTATAAGGCGGTCTTGGCAACGGGCCTGTTGGCTTTTGCAACATTGGCTATTATGGGGTGCGGCGGCTTGTTTGCCGATCTCTACCCGCACGAAGACATCCAGTATTACTATACGCCATCGCCCGAAGAAGCTCAGCGAATGGCAAAGAATGCGACAGTTGAATGCGGCAATTCCGGTGATGGAGCGTGCTCTTCATCGGTCGCCTTGCTCACCGGTACCTTTGGCGCCGAAGCCTATCAGTGCACGGCATTTTTGGTCAGCCCGCAAATCATGATCACCAATAGCCATTGCATTCCGCGCGATTTGGCCGGATCGGGGAGTCGTTGCGTAGGGCGAATTTGGATGCATTTTCCCGATACAGGAACTTATCCGAATCAAAGCGCCCGCTGTTTGAAGGTTGTCAAAGCATCGACTCTAGTGGGCTTGCGTGTTGGAATTCACGGTGATTCGTATGACAAAATCCAACCGGACTATGCGGTTATCGAACTCGATCGGCCCGTGTTTCGTCCTACGCTCTCAATCAGTCGTGCCGGCTTCAAAGTTGGGCAAGGTTACGGGGTCGATAAGGTGGATCCATCCGGCAGAATTGATGGCATTGACGGGCTGTTAAATCACGTGACTTGCGATGTCTTGAGCGGTGACCAAGCCTCAACAAAGGGTGCCGATATTACAAATCGCGACAGCTCGAATATATTCTTTCAAAGTTGCAACCTTATCCCGGGTAATTCTGGCGCACCGATAATGGATTCAAAAGGATTGGTGCGCGGTGTTTTTCAGGCGATATCCATTCCAAAAGATGCACGATTTGGTTCGCAAGATTTAACTCAGCGGCTCGAACTTATGAATGTGGCGCCACGGCTTGCGACAAATTTTGCGTGTTTGGATCTACCGGCCATTGTTGGCGCGCCGGCGATCGCATCATCGTGCGGTCAAGCTGCCGTCGCGGACGAATATAGAAAAAATAGAATAGGATCCCCGCAAACGCTCCGCCAAGATGAGCCCCGTGACCAATTGGCAGCCCACCCCCGTGCGCTTGCGCGATCAGTCCCCAAACGTCAAGCCCCATAAAAGCAATGGCCCCGATCAATGCCGGGATTGGGATCAATCCCAAAATATAGAGCCGCAAACGCGGGAACATGAGCGCAAAGACCATGACGAGTCCTGAGATGGCGCCCGACGCGCCAAGAGCCGCTTGATCGGGTTGGTGCAGAATGTAGTTGGAGACGGCGGCATGCGCGACCGAACTGATAACTCCGAACGCGAGATAAATGATGATAAACAAGCGGCTGCCGAGAACTTTTTCAAGCACGGTGCCGAAACTGTAAAGCACGTACATGTTAATCAAAATGTGCCAAACGGCGATATGCGAAAAAACCGCCGTGAGGAGCGTCCAGTACCGGCCGTCGACGAGCGCACTCCAACTGATTAAAAAATTTGCTGCCATAAAGGCTGAATGTTCACCGCCCGCGTAATGCCACATGAAGAAAACGATGACGTTGAGAATAATTAGCATGCGAACCATTTCCCAAGCTTGCCAACCGGCAAGGCATGAGTCAAAAGATCAAGAGATGGAATTTCAAATTCAAACGGGGGGCGGCGCTTAAATGAATGTGCCTCCAGTGCAATTCGACGCCGATGCTCTTGAAACCATGATTGGTGGGCAAACTTTTTTGGATGTTCGCCGTCTTTCGATTCAAAACCGTGAACAGGGTAAAGCCTTCTTCAAAGCTTACGGTTACGATGTCGACAACGCTGACGATCTGACTAAACTTTGGGCCTATCACCGCAAAGCCGCGACGTACATTCAAGACGAATTGCTCACTCGCGAAGAACGGGTGCCGACGCGATTAAGCGACCCCAATGAATTGGGCGACATCGTGAATCTTTTAATCATGGCGTCGACAACGGGTGGGGAGTTGCAGCGGTGGTCCAGCGCAATCTTGAAAGTGATGCACGTTTTTGTGCACCTTGAAAATGATTTGTTCGCACAATTTTCGGCTGAAATTCAAGATCAAATTTTGGGCCCCATTCAGGGCCATATTCACGAGGATTCGGTCATTGGCACAACATTGGGCCCAGCGTTGGGGCCGCAATCCATTGTTTTAAAAAAGTTTGAAGTGAAACCGTTTAAAACCACGGCTTCTTCAGTCACCAAACTGCTTGCCAAAAGAGAGCTGGTCGCATTTCGCCTTCTTGACAAGATCGGCGTGCGCATTGTCACAAAATATCTTTATGACGTCTTTCGCGTTCTTAAATATTTTTTGGACCACAACATAGTGAGTTTCGCGCACAACATCCCTGACCAGTCGAACAATACGCTTTACCCGCTCAATTTATTCTTTGAGACAATGGAAAATCTTTCGCGAGACGCCGAATACACTCCTGAGCAAATCGACAAATTTTTGCGGGAGCGGCTAGCGGATCATGCCGAGCGCGCGCGCTATCATGAAAAGATCAACTCATTTTCGAGTCATGAATTTCGGTTTATAAAATTCATTACCCGTCGATTGGTGCATATCGACGGCGGGCTCAATTTCTTTTATCCGTACGAAGTTCAAATCGTCGATTATGAAACATATTTAAAAAATATCACCGGTCCGGCATCGCACGATTTATACAAGCAGCGGCAGGTTGAAAAGGCGCGCGAGCGGATATTGGGCGATAAAAAATGAAGTTCATTTATATGTTGCGCTCGATTCTTGCGTCCGTATATTTTCTTATAGCAACTGTCGTATTTGGGTCGGGCGTGATCGCTGCGGCGGCGGTGATTCAAGCGAATTGGATCCCCAGAAAGCTGGCCATAAAAGTGCAGGCATACAAAACCAAGATCATCGATTTATTGTCTTGGATCTGGGGGCGCACGATTCAAATGGCGTTTAACATGCGCGTGCATGTGACGGGCGAAGAGAATATTCCCGAAGGCGGGTGTCTTCTTTTGTTCAACCATACGAGCCATTTCGACATTTTAACGATTTACGGCCAGCTTAAGAAGAGCGCGCGGTTTGGCGCGAAAATCGAGCTGTTTAAAATCCCGCTTTTCGGTCAAGTTTTGCGTTCGGGTGGGATGCTCCCCATCGCGCGGGCGGATCGCGAAGACGTGTTGAAGCTGTATCAAGATTCGATCGGGAGAGTGCATAGCGGTGAAAGTTTTTTGTTGGCGGCGGAGGGAACGAGGCAAACCTCGGCGGGAGTGGGTGCGAAGTTTAAGTCAGGCCCGTTTATTTTTGCGATTTCAGGACAGTTCCCCATTGTGCCGGTTGTGCTTAAGGGGTCGACAGACTGTTTGCCGAAAGGGCAATTGCTCGCGTGCACTGATCGCTGGCGCTATGATATCGCGCTCAAATTTTTGCCGGCGGTTTCAACAAAAGGTTTAACTTTGGACGATCGTAAACGATTGCAAGAAGAAGTACGTGAAATGATGGCGCGGGCGTATGACTCCATTCAGATTGAATAGCGTTGAAAGCTCTCCAGTTCCGCGCTTAATAAATAATTTAAGTTTTCTTGCCCACATATTGAATCAAGTTGTAAATCGGCGGGCCCCGCGCATAGTTAAGGGGTTTGTGCGCGATACATAGGTGATGGCCGGGCAAGATTAGCTCCTAACAATGGGTTGTGAGTCCTGTTATGCAATACGTCACCCTCCGATATAAGCGGGTTGAAACTGGACGTTTAAACATGCTGGCGGTAGGCTCAGGGCTTATGAAAATGTTTGTAAAGGCTACGATAGCAACGCTCATGACGGTGGGAGCAGCGGGATTGTTGCCGCGGATGGCCCGCGCCGATGAGACAGTTGGCACATTTTCAGTTGATAGCGTGGTTTTGCGACCGACTTACCTAACACAAGAGGAGCAGGGCGGGCAGTTTTCGCTCGGCGATTCGGAGATCGGTATCCTTTGGCGTAAAGACCGGCACTGGTCAGCGCATTTTGACTTGGGCGACACGGCTTATCGCAATTTGCCGATTTATTACAACAATGGCATTAACGAAACACAGTTTGGTTTAGTCGATGGTTATGCCGAGTATGACGGGATTTATGGACGCGTGCGCGCCGGTCTTATCCCAGTTGATTTTGGCTATGAAGGGGTCTTGGACGATGCTCATCGCTACTTTCTTTATTCGCAGTCGATCGCGAATCGATTAATCGCGCTCCGTGATGAGGGCGTGAGCTTTTACACCGAACACAACGGCTATTTTACCGAGTTGACGGTTCACAACGGGTCGATTGATCAGAGCAGTGGTGGCGATCCTTGGGTTACGGGTGGTTGGGGTTGGTCCGATTCGCGCAAGATAAAAGCGATGCTTTCGTTGCAAACGGGGCTCGTCCCCGCAGGGCTAACGACAAATAATACGGCAATTGATGTGGCAGGTTTTCAGCCGGGAGTGACGGCGCGCGTGCGAAATGGTGCGGCTTTTGTTGAGTACACCCCCTTGTATTGGGATGTCGTTGCGGAGGTCGGGGGCGGTGAAATTGTGCAGAATAATAAAACGGGTCGATACGATTATGATCTTTTGCAAACGATTCATGATTTTTCGCGAAATCTCGCGGCCGGTGCGAGATATGATTACTATGATTCGAATATGGGCATTTCAGGGCAGGCGCAAACGGAAATTACCGCTCTGCTTATGTTGAAGTCGGACGACGCGAGTTCCAATCTGATTCTTGAGGGAACAAAACATATTTACGAAACGAATCAAATACATGACGATCAATTGCGTGTGGAGTGGCTTTTGACGCCATTCTCGCATTGAATCGTGGAGCGATAAAAGGAGCACAACATGGGATCGGCGATTAAGCAAATCGGGGTTGTCGGCGCGGGGCAAATGGGCAACGGCATCGCACAGGTTGCGGCGATGAAGGGGCTGCATGTCACGATGACGGATGTTTCAGATGAATCGCTGAAAAAAGGAATGGCCACCATTGAATCGAGTCTTGATCGATTGATTAAAAAAGCACAAATCCCCGCCGATGAAAAAGCCAAAGTGCTTTCGCGTATTCAAACTTCACGCGAACTCTCTGCGCATCGCGACGCTGATCTTGTGATCGAAGCCGCTCCTGAGAATTTAGATTTGAAACTTAAAATCTTTAAAGAACTCGATCGGGTGTGCGCGCCAAAGACACTTCTCTGCTCGAACACTTCGTCGATTTCAATCACAAAAATTGCGTCGGTGACGCAAAGGCCGACGCAAGTCGCCGGCATGCACTTCATGAACCCCGTTCCGCTCATGCAGCTTGTTGAGCTCATTCGCGGACTGCAGACTTCCGACGAAACGTTCAATCAGGTGAAACAGCTTGCCGAGGTTATGGGTAAAACGTTTATCGTCGCGAAAGACATCCCGGGTTTTGCCATCAATCGCGTTTTGTGTCCGATGATCAACGAAGCCATTTATGCCGTCTACGAGGGCATTGCGAGCGTTGAAGATGTGGATACAGGGATGAAGCTTGGCACCAATCAGCCCATGGGCCCTTTGCAACTCGCGGATTTTGTCGGGCTTGATACGTTGCTTGCGATTATGAATGTTCTTTATGATGGTTTGGGTGACCCAAAATATCGGCCATGTCCGCTTCTAATCAAATACGTCGAGGCGGGATGGTATGGGCGAAAAAATGGTCGCGGTTTTTACGACTATTCAGTCGCCGCGCCTGCGAAAAGGTAGGCTATCATGGCATTTGAAACAATCGAACTCGCACGTGACGGAGCTATTGCCACGCTGACATTGAAGCGCCCCGAAGCGCTGAACTCACTTAATGCGCGTATGATTCAGGAATTGGGTGAGTGCCTGGGCGGGATTCGTGAAGATTCATCGATTCGATGTTTGCTGGTGACGGGTGCGGGCAAAGCATTTGTCGCCGGTGCCGATATCAAAGAAATGGATGAACGTGATCCGGCGACGGGTAAACAAATGTCTGAAGACGGCCAGCGTGTTTTTCAAATGCTCCAAGAGTTGCCGTTTCCGGCGATTGCGGTTGTAAATGGATTTGCTTTAGGTGGCGGGCTCGAGCTGGCCTTGGCCTGCGACTTTATTTTGGCCGCGAAGACGGCGAAGCTGGGCACGCCCGAAGTGACATTGGGTTTGATTTGCGGCTACGGCGGCACGCAACGGTTACCGCGCTCGGTGGGTAAATCGCTGGCGCGTATGATCACGCTAACGGGCGACGTTTATTCGGCTGAGCAAATGGAAAAATGGGGAGTGGTGGCGATGACATTCGACTCCGCCACGCTCATGGACGAGGCGAAGAAAATCGCGCAAAAAATTTGCGCGCGCAGCCCGAGGGCCATGAAACTCACTAAGCAGGCGATTGCGCGTGGCACGGATCAAACGCTCGCCGAAGGCTTGAAACTTGAGGCGGAACTTTTTCGCCAGGCATTTGTGTCAGAGGATAAGCGCGAAGGCATTCGCGCCTTCATCGAGAAGCGAGCGCCACAATTTACGGGACGGTAAGGATGTACAAACCCTCGCGTCCGATTCGCATTGTTACAGCGGCGTCGCTGTTTGATGGTCACGATGCCAGCATCAATATCATGCGACGAATTTTACAAGACATGGGTGCGGAAGTGATTCACCTTGGGCACAATCGCTCGGTGAACGACGTCGTCACGGCGGCGTTGCAAGAAGCCGCACAAGGGATTGCTGTTAGCTCGTATCAGGGCGGGCACATGGAATACTTCAAGTATATGAAGGATCTATTGCGCGAAGCCGGTGCGCCGTATGTAAAAATCTACGGCGGCGGCGGTGGCGTTATTATTTACGAGGAAAAACACGCCTTAGAACAATATGGTATCGATCAAATTTTTCACCCTGACGATGGTCGGCGATTGGGGCTTGAGGGTATGATCGAGACGATCATTCGCGGTTGTGATTTTGACTTGGTCGAGGCGGCTTTTGCTTCTCATCCGTCATTGAAAAAAGTAAGTCAGAGTCGTGCAGCCCAAGGCGTAGTCCCCCATCGCGATTTGGGGCTATTCATAGCGGCGCTTGAAGAAAAATCACAGCAAACGTCAGTGCAAGCGGAGTGGCGCGAGCGACTTTCGAGTTTTAGACGAGCCACCGATAAATCAGCGCCTCTGGTGTTGGGAGTCACCGGCACGGGCGGTGCTGGTAAATCAAGCCTTGTGGATGAATTGATTCAACGATTTTTAAATGTATTTTCGAACATTAAAATCGGGGTCGTATGCGTTGACCCATCAAAGCAAAAGACGGGCGGGGGATTGCTTGGCGATCGCATTCGCATGAACTCCCTGAGCCGTGACCGGGTTTTTATGCGATCGATGGCAACGCGCGGGTCGGGGCGTGAAATTGCGACAGAGTTGCCGACGGTTCTTGCCGCGCTCAAAGATCTCGACTTCGATTTGCTGATCGCCGAAACTTCGGGGATTGGTCAGGGAAGTTCCGCGATTCTTGAAGTTGCTGATCTGAGTCTCTATGTGATGACAGCAGAGTTCGGCGCGCAGTCACAACTCGAAAAAATCGATATGATCGATTATGCCGATCTCATCGCCATCAACAAAGCCGATCGTCGCGGGGCGGACGATGCTTTTCGTGACGTTTCAAAACAATATCGCCGTTCCCATAAGCTTTTTGATAACAGCGCAGCGGTGCCGGTATTTCTCACGCAAGCATCGAATTTTAATGACCGCGGCGTGAATGCGCTTTTTTCGTCTTTGTGTGAAAAGCTAAAATGGACTTTGCAACCGGCGCAGCGCGAGCAACTTCGCGATACAGAAAAACAAACAATCGTGC
>DAIDJH010000079.1 GCA_027451425.1 Bdellovibrionales bacterium
AGATTTGGCTTGCGATGCCATTACCAAACATTCCAGATATGGGGTCGGAAGCAAAGCCATTGATAAAAATAAGATTATCGAAATACTGAGGGCCGATGTCATATGCGCGCAGGAGAACTTGTGCCCCGAATGAGTGGCCGAAAAATCCGGCGCGTTGAATTCCAAGATGGTCCATAAGCGCGCGTAGGTCGCGCGCAAGAGCGTCAACCGTCATTGTGGTTCGATCTTGCGGGAGGTCACTTTTGTGATGGCCGCGATAATCAAATGCAATAGTTTGATATGAGCGGGAGAAGGATTTGATTTGGTATTGCCAATGATTGATGAGGCAGCCTATCCCGTATGCAAACACAAGAGGCCGGCCTTCGCCGCGCACCTCAAAATAAATTCGCGTGCCGTCGAAGCTTTTAAAATAACCAGTCTGCTTGACTGTTGGCGTTTGTACTTCGCTCATTCCTTGTAACTGACCTTAATAATAGTGTTTGAAATTTGAATTTCATCTCCAGCATGTAGCATTTCGGTAGATGTTGATGAACCATTAAGTCTAACCTGTTTTGGATGTGGGGTCTCGTAAAACGCCAAATCGCCACGTGGACTCACCCGAAAGGCCAGTGAAGGCGAATCCATAATATGGAATTCAAGGGTGTCCTGGCCGACTTCGCGGGGGCCGTATCCAAGCACCCATTGTGTGCCGACCTGGAGGCCGCGAACTACAGTCAGAACAAGAAGCGGGTCAAACGGGGCGAGAGGCGCTGATCGGTTTTGCACCTTGGCATGGGCCCGCTTTGCAAAGTCAGCCAGATATTCGTCCCAGCTTGAATCTTTGCGTTTTGGCGCGGGCGCGGGCGGGGGCGGTTCGGGCGGTAAGTTTACTGCGGGGGCTTCGGGCGTGGCCTGTTCACGCGCAACAATAACTTCCAAAACGGTGTTACCAGCCCGGAATACAAGCCCGGGGGTGAGCTGGACTTGGTTGACGCGACGATTTTCTACCCGAAGACCGTTAGTTGAGCCAAGGTCGGTCAACAGAAAGCGCCCCTCTTTGTCTAATTCGACTTTGGCGTGTCGTCCCGACAGTTTGGAATCGGAGAACGAGATGTCAGCGGAGCTTGCGCGTCCTATTATGGCGCCCTCTTTTACATTAAATACTTGGCCGCTTGCTGAGCCGGAGCGAACGAGAAGCTGTAATTGCATATTCCACTTATACATGTTAGATACTCGCGAAACAATTTTATCATCCTTGCTCCTGCGGCCAAATGAAGCTTTGGGGCTATAACCGAAAGGATCCGCTGTATGCCTGAGGCACAAAAAGAAGCTCCCGTTCGCCATTATGAGTCGGTTGTAATTCTTCACCCCGACGTTCCTGAACAAGAACAGAAAAATTTCTTTAAGCGCAATCATGCAACAATCCAGAAATTTGGCGGATCCGTCCACCACATCGACACCTGGGGCAAACGACGGTTGGGCAATCTTATTAAAAAGATGCGGCTTGGTACGTATTTTCACACGACATTTGAGGCAAAGGGCGATTGTGTTGCCGAACTTGAGCGCCTGATGCTGATTGACGAACGGGTTTTGCGGTTTATCCACGTTCGACTCGATGAACGAAAAGGCCTTTCTCAGCATGTTGAAGAATTCCACCGCACGCTCGCCGAAGCGCACAAGCGTGAGCAAGAAAAAGAAGCCAAGGCGCAAGCGCGCCGGGCGGCCCAGTCCGGCGGAGCTCCTCACGGGGCGCGTGGTCCGCGTGAAGTAACTTACGGCGCAAAGCGTGGCGGCACTGGCGACGATGATGAAGAATCTGGCGAGGAGATTTAGTTGCAGAAGGGCACCATGAAAGTTGCATTTCTAGTTTTGTGGTCGGTGGTTCTCGCCATGTTCACGGCGGTTTTGAGCGCCGCCCCGCTTAGAGTTGTTCGCACAACTGTCGGGCAGGGGCTTTTTTGGGTAATTGGTATTGCGCTAAGTGCGGCTTTTTTGGTGATTCATTTTTACGCGCTGGCATTTGTGCTTGGGGCGCAGGTAATTTTAATTGGAGCATTCAGCGAATTTGAAGAGCGCGGGCTTACGTTGCGCCACTCAGCGATTCTCTCCGTTTTTGTGTCAGCGCTTGCATCAGCTTCGGGGTTTTTTCTCTGGAGCGCGTTTGAGCGCAAAAATTTGTTTCAGGTGTTTTCTGGCTGGATCGGCGAGTTTTTGAAGCGCGCCACCGAAATGAAAATTCCAATCTTTGAAGGGCTCAAGCCCGAAGTACTAGTCTATCAGCTGCCCTCGGCACTCGTTATTTTTTTGATTTTGTCGTTGGCGTTGTCGCTAATATTAGAGCGGCCGATCTCGCGCTGGGCGGGCATATTTCCGCAATGTAAGGCAAAATTATCCGAATACACCAATCCCGATTTTTTTATTTGGATTTTGATCTTATCACTGCTTGGAACTTTTTTGAACTCCGCCACGCGGCCGGTGCAAGAAGTTTCTCTCAACGTTTTGAACATTTCGATACTGGCTTATTTTTTTCAAGGCCTTGGGGTGTTGGGAACCTATTTTGAAATTTTTCAAGTTGGCTTTTTGTGGCGGCTCATGTGGGTTCTTATTTTGGTTATTCAACTCCCGATTGTTTTAAGTGCCGTCGGGGTTGTCGATTATTGGCTAGAGTTTCGCCGGTTTTTTATGAAAAAAGCGGCGCAGTTAAAGAACAAACGAGTTCAGGAGTAACGCATGAAAGTTATTTTACAAAAGGACGTTAAAAACGTCGGCAAAGTTGGAGATGTGGTCAGCGTTGCGCAGGGATATGCGCGGAATTTTCTTTTTCCACGGAAGCTGGCGACGCTCGCCGATGAAAATAAAGTCCGCATGTGGGAGCATTTAAAGGCCGTATCTGAGGCGAAAAAGAAAAAGGCGCTGGCAGAAAGAAAAGAGCTCCTCGAAAAGATGGCGGGAGTTACACTGACATTCAAAATGGCGGCCGGGGAAAAGGAAAAAATTTTTGGTTCAGTCACCGCACACGATGTTTCGCGAGAGCTGGAAGTAAAAGGATTTTCGGTGGATCGCCGCGACATTCATTTTGAGGCGATCAAAATGCTTGGACAACACAAAGTGGCCGTAAATTTGGGCGATGGCCTAAGCGCCGACCTCACTGTTGTAGTCGAGAAGGCCTAGTTCATTTATTGAAAGCATAATATCCTGTAGATAATTGGCCATCATTTCGCGTAGTTCCTCGAGAGTGACGCGAGAGGGGTCAAGGCCCGCTTCCCCAAGAAGGCGAGCGAGCTCGTTTTCAACTGGAACAGTGGGCAGCCCAGTTGCGGCGACCAAATTTTTGCAAAGTTTTGGACCATTCATAGTCATCTAAGCCCTCATGGCAAGGTGTGATGAGTGCCGGGCCTTTCGGCCCATACTTCTTTACTGACAGAATTAGTACAACAAAGGGTTAGAGAAATGACAAACGCACGGGGGCAACCTGGACTAAGGGTTTAAACTGTTGGCGCGAAATTTTTTGGTTTATTTCCAACTGGTTGCAAATGCGTTACGCGGCCCGAGCTATTAGACATTGGCGGCATTGGTGGCGGTCCGGAGGGCTCCATATTATTTTCGAAAAGGCCATATTCCGGCTGCCAACGAAGCTTAACGGTACCTGTTGGGCCGTTACGCTGCTTACCGATGATAACCTCGGCAAGCCCCTTAATCTCTGGAGAATCTCGGTCATAATAATCTTCGCGGTAAAGCATCATAATCACATCAGCGTCTTGTTCAATCGAGCCGGATTCACGTAGATCTGATAGCATGGGGCGACGATCGGAGCGACCTTCTACGCCCCGATTGAGCTGCGCAAGAGCGACAACCGGAATTTTTAATTCGCGCGCTATCCCCTTGAGAAGCTTTGAAATCTCAGAGACTTCACGCTCGCGACTTTCAACTTTTTGCTTGAGACTCATCATTTGAAGATAATCGACAATTAAAAGATCAAGGCCGTGGCGGGACTTCATGCGGCGCGCTTTCGCGCGAATATCAAACGGGCTGATAGCAGAGGTGTCATCTATAAAAAGTGGCGCCTCGCTCATTTTGGCTGCGGTATTAATAAGCTTTGGCCACGCGGATTCCTCGATATTTCCGCTTCTGAGCTGATTTGCTGGGATGCGGGCCTCGCCAGAGAGCATACGCATCATCACCTGCTCTTTTGCCATTTCCACCGAAAAATAAGCGACAGTCTTGCGCTCGCGAAGTGCCGCGTTCAAAGCAATATTGAGACTAAACGCCGTTTTACCCATCGAGGGGCGAGCTGCAATAATAATCAGCTCACCAGGCTGAAATCCGGCGGTCATCTTGTCGAGCTCAAAAAATCCCGAGGCGATTCCGGTTACGTCACCCTTAAGAGCGTAGAGTTGCTCGAGCTTTTCAAGGCTCAATTTTACAAGTTTTGAGGCGTCGACAAGATCGCTTGACTGGCTCTCTTCGGCGATTCGGAAAACGGATGCCTCAAGTTCGTTTAGAAAAGTATCAAGATCTGGATATTCTTGTGAGTACGACCGCTCCGCAAAAGTTTGGCTAGTTTGAATCACCTGTCTAAGAATCGATTTTTCACGAACAATTTGCGCGTAACTTTTAATGTTCACAATAGAGGGGGTTTGATCCATCATTTCAGCTAAATATGTGGGGCCGCCCACAAGGTCGAGTTGGTTATTCTGCATAAGGTAGTTAGAAATCGTCACAAGGTCAGTCGGCTGGCCACGACGATTCAACTCGCGTATGGCGGCAAAAACAGTCCTATGGCTTGGCTTATAAAAATCGTTTTCGTTTAGTATATCGGAAACGTTGTCCCAAGCGTCCTGTTCAAGCATAAGTCCGCCGAGAACAGACTGCTCGGCTGGAATATTTTGCGGGGGCACCCGCGAATTGGCCTCACCCATCCCCATTTAGCCTCCCCCCAAGACGCCATGGCTATAAGTTTGCGGGGCTATGCTCAGATGAAAAAAATTATGGCCCGCTGATGTCGGATTTAAATTGAACTGCGCTTATTTCTAGTCCGAATTTTATAAGTATCAATCTTTTTCTTTAAAGTGTTGCGATTGATGCCAAGAAGCTGAGCCGCGCGAAGTTGATTGCCGCGACAATTTTGTAGGGTGAGTTCGATAAGCGGCTTTTCGACCTGTTCCATTACAATGGAGTATAGGCCGCTTATTTCAACCTGGGCCGCAGACTGCTGCTGAAAAAGCACTTCGAGCTTACTTTTTACAAGCTTTTCAAGACTCACCGACTGCAAGTTCGCCACAAACAAATGATCGGAACTGTTATGGGAGTGGCTATTGTATGCGGTGGGGATGTGTTGAGTACCTGAGCTGGGTGAGGACGCCAAATTCAACCTCCAAAAAATTTTCACACGCCGCGAACTGAAGGAGACCAAATATACTTATGAAGCTGCAATTGCAACCGCGCAATTGAATTTTCCTGCAAAATTTTTTCAGCTAACCAGCGAGGTTCAATTAACTCAAAGCTCGGGCTGTAGAGCACAACAAAATTTTCAGCGATGCAAAACTGCTTGACGAACGCCTCGGACCAAAAAAAATCTTCTTCCGAACCAATAACGAACTTAAATTCACTGTTTGTGCGCTTGAGATTTTCCATTTTGAATCGGCCGCATTCGCCGCTACTAGGAGTTTTGACATCGATCACGCAACGCGCGCGCGGGTCAACGTCACAGCAATTGATATCGCCGGACGTTTCGAGTGATACGGAGTAGGGTTCATCACACAACCGAGCTAACAGATGATAAGACTCCTTTTGCAGGAGGGGCTCGCCGCCGGTCAGACAAACTCGCCGGGCCGGGTACTTCGAGATCGATGCAAAAATCTCATCGATCGTCATCTGCCGCCCCTCGTGGTAGGCATATTTCGTATCACAATAAGTGCAGCGTAGATGGCAGCCAGATGTGCGAACAAAAACGGTCGGCAGCCCGACCAAAGTCGACTCGCCCTGGATGCTATAAAAAATCTCATTAATTTTCATCACCGCCCAGACTTCTATTCGCCGTATTGAAACAGTAAACTAAGATAATGGGTCAATTGTTTAAGCGTTTCAGCAGGGATATCATCGGGCTTATTTGGCTGTCCACGGGAATTTTTTTGGCGCTATCACTCGCGACATATCACCCGACGGATCCATCATTAAATTCAATCAGCAGCCATGGCATAAAAGTACAGAACGCCTGCGGGTATTTTGGTTCATTTCTTGCCGATTTATTATACCAACTATTAGGTTATAGCGCGTGGCTCATCGTAATTAGCCAGTTGCGCCTGGCAGCGCAAAGCTTTCGAGGAGGAGCGTCGCACTTGTCTCGTCTTCGCGGGCTTTGGGTGTGCCTTTTTCTTTTGACGGCTTCAAGCCTATGTGCGCTGTATTGGCCGGGCATGCGAGCTTTTTCAGGGCAAATTTTAGTCAGCGGCATTCTCGGTCGGATCATCGAGAAAACAATGATCCGAGTGTTTAACTCAACCGGAGTAGCGATCATACTCTGGACTGCGATGTTAATTTGGGTTGTTTTTTACACGGAGAAATCTCTCTCGGAGCTGCTAAAATCACCAAAAAAGTTTTTTCTTCCCGCGAGGGAAAGTTTTAAAAAAACAGGACAATTCTTAAGCCAAAGCGCTACAAAAATTTTAAGCTTGCTTGAAGGCCCCAAAATGTTGGCAGCGGTAGTTGGCGAGAAGGCAACACTCGAGCGTACAGCGATGGAGCCCACAACAATTATTTCGTTGCCAGATGAGGAGCAAAATCGAGCGGCACCAGTTGAAACCCAAAAGTTTTTTTCAATTGCCGAAAGGCAAGAGGCGCCAGAAAAGCAGAGCGAAACTGAACCGCTAAAAAGGCGAATTAGTTTAAAAAAGCCAGTTCCGACGCGAGTTGAAAACTGGGAACTTCCAAAGCTATCAATGCTTGAAGACCCGCCATTTAATCGAAAAAAGATCGAAGAGCGCGAAATTCGCGATAAAGTGCAACGGCTGCTCAACAAGCTCAAGCATTTTGGGATTACCGGCGAAGTCGTGGGGGCTAAGCCGGGCCCTGCGGTTACGATGTTTGAGTATAAGCCAAACGCGGACGTCAAAATTAGCCGCATCACAGATTTGGCCGACGATTTGTCGTTAGAGCTCAGCAGCGAATCGGTTCGAATTATTGCGCCAATTCCGGGACGAGATGTCGTCGGCATAGAAACATCCAACTCCAGCCGAGAAACGGTCTACTTAAAAGAAATTCTTGCAAGCGAAGAATTTTGGGATGAGAAAATCGCCCTGCCGTTGGCGCTTGGTTGCGAAGCGGATGGTTCACAAAAAGTCGTTGATTTGCGTAAAATGCCGCACCTGCTCGTGGCGGGGACGACGGGCTCAGGAAAGTCTGTGTTCGTCGTCTCTATGCTGACGGGGCTATTATTTCGTCATTCACCGAAGACGCTCAGGCTCATATTAATTGACCCAAAGCAGGTGGATCTGGCCTCGTTCTCGCGCGTTCCACACCTTGCGCTGCCGCCGATTCGTGAGCCAAAAAAAGCCATCAATGCTCTTCGATGGGCGATCCGCGAAATGGAAAAGCGCTATCGTTCGATGGCGAAATTTGGTGCGCGCGACCTAGAGGCTTTTAATAAAGCAGTCGCAAACCTAACAGTCGCGCAAGTGGCCGAACATGAGCGCCTGAATCAAGAACTGGAGGCGGCTGTTCAGTCCGGACAGACATATTATTTTTCGGCACAGCCCTACACAATAATTGTCGTTGAAGAGTTT
>DAIDJH010000080.1 GCA_027451425.1 Bdellovibrionales bacterium
GCCGGAATGGTCCCATTCGGCAGCCTCTTTGGTGGAATTATTGCCAAATACCTAGGCGCGCCAACAACACTTTTTATTGGAGGGTTATTTTGCACGCTTGGCGCATTTATATTTTACCGTGCGTTGCCCTCTATCGCCGAAAAAATTCGCCCTATCTATCGAGAGCTTGGAATTTTGCCGCAAATTGAAAATGAACTAAACTAAAACTTATTACGGACTTTTAAGGCGTGTACATTGAACGCCGACTTTAGGTTCATCTGGCGAAAACTGGACAAATCCACTATATAATACCGAACCCTCATCGTTGCTCACATCAAAAACGAATCGATCACCCAGCATGACTGCCGCAATATTACTAAAACCGCCGGGGAATTCCCCATATGCGCCAACGACGCTCTCCACTTCTTTATTGCCAACCACTTTTATAACGCTCGTCGCACCTGAATCAATCGCCTTACTGTTCTCGACCGTATTGGCCTCAACGAGAATCTGAGCCCCATCCGCCCCTTGACACGACCACAGTAAAACCGTGCGCGCCATCCCTTGCGCCGCCATTGCGATTACAGCGATCGAAATTATACTTTTTAGCATAAGCTCCCCCATTCTAGCCGCGATAACCTGGCTTTATCTCGGCCCGACCAAGGGCGAGTCTAACGTCACAACCATAAGTATTTCAAGTACATTATAAATTACTGAAACTATTACGAGTCGCCACAGCATAGGGTTATATGTCACTTCGACAAAAGCTTATCCTCTTCACCCTTATCATTAGCATCGGATCTTTGGCGTTATTTGGTTTTGTTGCACTAAATGATTTCCGTCACGACAAAGTCGCCTATGTTCTTGATTCCAATACGCAGGCGGCGATTCACGGCGCCGAGATTATAAATTTACTTCTTACCAATAGGCTTCGAACTCTCGCTCCGTTTGTCGCGCAGATAAATCAAACTACAGGAATCACTCCGAAAATTGCGGCGGCGTTAGCCAACGTGCCAGAACTTCAGGGCCTTGCTCTTAGAAAGCCCGGTCAAGCTATTGAACCTGCGCTCGAATGGTCACGCACCCCCAATTTATTTCGCGCGCAAACGCCAGATCTAAGTTCGACAAATGTTTATATTGAGCAAATTCCGGGTTCAGATTTCTGGCGCCTCACCAACCAGCTCAACGATAAGTCTGCGTATGTACTGGAATCTATCTGGAATGATAAGCCTTTTTCATTTATACGCGATAATACGGGCGCACAGGACTACTTTGTTCTGGGCCCTCATAGCGAAATTTTGATTGCCCCGACCCATCCCCAATTTATTCGCCACCCGAATTTTTCTGGCATCTCGTTTCAAAACGAGCTCGGTCCATTTTCAGTGAAAACAGAAGCTCTTAAAGTTCATCGTGAGGATTGGCTCATCGGCATCTCGCGCTTAGCAGTCGGTAACCTGTTCATCATCGCTGGCACGCCGAAGAAGGTGGCATTTCTAGCTACACAAAAGCTAGAACTCAAGACCGTACTGTTCTCAATATTTCTTGCCTTTCTCATCATAGCAATCAGCCTTTTCAGTACAGGCCGCATAACGAGAACACTGACGGATTTGGCGGCGGCAACACTCAAAATTTCAAACGGAGACTTTGATCTCAAAATCGAGCAACGCAAGCGAGATGAGATTGGGCTGCTGGCTGGTCGATTTAATGCCATGGCTGGTGAAATCAAAAGACTCCTGGGCGAAACGGCGGAAAAAGCGCGAATGGCCAACGAACTTCGAACGGCCAAGGCCGTGCAAGAGCAGCTCTTCCCATCCAAAAATTTAAAAACTTCTGATATTGAAATTGAAGGTTTTTATGAGTCGGCGTCAGAGTGCTCAGGCGACTGGTGGTTTTATCAGGACTTTCCGGATCACGTGCTTTTTTGTATCGGTGATGTAACCGGACACGGAGCCCCCGCCGCCCTGATGACAAGCGCGGCACGCAGTGCATTTGCAACACTCATGCATATACCCAATCAGTCTTTGTCGGATTTAATGACTTTTATAAATGAGGCACTCTATTCGATGTCAAAGGGCGCAACGACAATGACGTTTTTCTTAGGCCGCTATAGAAAAGCCGATGGCGTTGTCGAATATTGCAATGCCAGTCACCATCCCGCGGTCTTTTTACCATACAAAGAAGGTTTGCAGAAAAAAGATCTCGGCTTTTTGGATGCTCCGCCAGGGCCGGCTTTTGCGAGCTTGCCCGATGCTCAGTACACCATCGGTCAGTATACGCTTCAACCTGGCGACGCGCTTTTTTTATACACAGATGGAATTCTTGAAATGCAAAACAGTGAGAACGCGATGTACGGAGAGCGGCGCTTATTTAAATCGCTCATTTCTGTGGGGCTTCATCGCCATGCTCTCATCAGCACGGTGATTTCGGACTTTAGACAATTTCATGGTGGCCGCACCCTCCAAGACGATTGCACGTTGCTCGTGGTTCGTCGTCCCGCTTCTGAAATGGCCGCCATGGTTGAGGAGATCGCGCCCGCGCCGACCGCGTGAAGCTTGCTGATCGCAAGCTCAACGCTTAGAATTGACTATGCAAAAATCCTTCCGTTACTACGACATTGTTATGGCGGCATTTGTAACCATTCTTTTGTGCTCCAATCTTATTGGGGCGGCGAAAGTGTGCAAAGTTGGCGCTCTCACATTTGGCGCGGGCGTCTTGTTTTTCCCGATCAGTTACATATTTGGTGACGTTCTCACTGAAGTGTATGGATATGCTCGCTCACGCAAAGTCGTTTGGGTTGGATTTGCCGCCATGGGCTTTGCAAGCTTCATGGCCTGGTTCATTCTACGCTTGCCCCCAGCTCCCGGATGGCCCTATCAGAAGGCTTACGAAACCGCGTTCGGCAACACGCCACGAATCGTGATCGCCTCTCTTGCCGCTTATTTCGCGGGAGAATTTGCAAACTCCTACACACTGGCTAAAATGAAAATCTGGACCAACGGAAAGTTTCTGTGGACTCGCACCGTTGGGTCTACTGTTGTCGGAGAACTTGTTGATTCGGTCATTTTTTATCCATTGGCCTTTTTATACGTGTGGAATACCCATCTCGTGTTTGAAGTTCTATTGACGAATTACATAGTCAAAGTTTTATGGGAGGTTTTTATGACCCCCGTGACCTACAAAGTCGTCGCCTTTTTGAAGGCAAAAGAACACGAAGACTATTACGATTACAATACTGACTTTAACCCGTTTACGCTGAAGACATGAAAAGTTTTGTGCTTTTAGTTTTACTGCTAGGTTCGTCCGCGTTCGCGATTGCTCCCAGCACGCAAAAAGCGCTTGATTCTGACCTCGCGAATATTCTTCATACCGCCAACCTACCGCCCGATTTCATCACTTTTGCGATGGCGGACGTCCCGAAAAGCGTAACGGCAACCTCAAGTACGATTTTCACGAACTGCTCGAACGGCCACGTTCTGCTTGTTGTGCAAGGTCCGACTCGAGAAGGTGTATCGGCGTTTTATTATGGGTTAAATAAGCTTGGTTTTTTATTCCCTCACCCACGCATTCAAGTAAGTCCAAGCCTTTCAGCCGTGCGCAGCCATTGCGGTCAAAAATTTACTTGGCAGCCGTCCCTGCCACATCGCGGTTTTCATTTTGAAACCCAATATCCGAACGAGTGGGTTTCTGGTTTCTTTCAAGGGCAAACCAAAATTGCCAGCGACACAGTCATGTGGCTCGCGCGTAACTTTCAAAACGTGATGGAAGTCCAACTGCTCAAAGGAACCCTCGCGCAATTTGCCCATGACAATGCCCCCATTGTTCAACTCGCCCATAGTTTACAAATGCAGGTGGGCTTAAGCGTCAGCCTCGCGATGATTCAACAGCACAGTTATCACTTGCTGCCGTTTTGGTCGGCTCTCACGACTTATCATAGCGACATGATCTTGCACAAAAATCTTGCACTACTCATGAACGCCATTGACTTCGATTACTTAAGTCTTGATCTCGGAATGACAGAATTAACCCCGACCTGGTACGGCAAAACAATTCATTGGCTTTCTCTTATTAGCATGGATTTGCACGCGAACGGCCGCTATTTAATGACCAAGGTTCACGCCTCCACCAATGAATACGACGAAAAATACGGTAACTACAATTTTTTGCCACAGTATTGTCCGCCCGAGGTGGGGATTCTCCCCCACACTGTCATGTTCTATGGACTTTTAGACGAAACCGCTCCCGTGTACGGCCGAAAAAACTTTATGGATATGGACCGTTTTATCGCCGAGCAAGCGCCAAAGCGAAAGACTTGGTACTACCCCGAGACAAGCTACTTTATTGGCATGGATCTCGATGTGCCGATTTTTCTCACGGACTACCTTCGCGCGCGCGCACAGGATTACAAACATGTCGTTCAGATCGGCGTTGACGGAATCCTTGACTTCACAAGCGGGCAAGAACTCGGCTACTGGCTTTTTGATTGGAATATGGCCCTCCAGGCCAGTCGCGAATATTTGGGAGATGAAACAATCGGCCTAAAACTTCTCGGCGAAGATCCAACCGTTTGGAAAAAAATTCTCGATTTTCAAACGCATTATTTTAAATACAAACAGTTGATCGCGGTTTTGTCGACTTCAAATCTATTCGACGAGTTGCCGTTTGCTCAGCCCGTGCATCGTCGCATTTTACTGCGCTCCCTATTTCACCGAGAATCACACCTTGAATATGAAATCGCGCTTTTGAAAGAAGCCCTTCACAACGAACCCTCTTTTCAGGGGGTAAAAAGTGTCGAGTTGCGCCGAATGCTTCAAGTGACGAGTTTGCGCATGCAAAGCGCGCTTGACATTCGCGAAGCAATCGAACACTGGCGAGATCACACAAAGAGAATTTCCTGGCTCAATCAGGCCAGTCAAATTCGCACATCGGCGTCAGGGATTATGCATCTCGTGATGGCCGATGACTCCCGCTATCCGAGCAGTTTTGTTTTTGGTGAGTCGAGCAATCCCACGAGTTATAAATACGGCTATGGCTGGGCCGCGACTCACTTGTACTATTGGGAGCGTGAAGAACATATCGCCGCCGATCGCATCACAAATCCGTTTTTTATGAACCTTTACAATCCGTTCAGTCTGGTGTTTTGACCCCTCATGTAAGTCTCTTCGACTTCTCACGCGTTTCTAATTCATGCTCCGCCATAATGTGTTTATAAACCGAAAGGGGCCACCATGCTTGAATTCAACAGGCAGCTGCAAACGGCGGATGACATCACTCTCTTTTCAGAGAGCGAGAAAAGCCGGGTTTCTCGGCTCATCAAAAAATTTAAACCCAAAGCGTTCTTTCAGGTTGAATTCGGCCCCTATCGCGTCGAGGTGGCGACTTCGCCTGAAGACTTGCAGAAAATCATAGCGCTTCGACATCATTCATTTGTCGAAGATTTCGCAATGAGTTCACCACCAGGCTGGATTGACTTTGACCATTTCGATGTGGCGGCGGATCACATCATCTTAAAGCACATCGATACGAAAGAAGTTTTGGGTTCGTACCGGATTATTTGTTCCGAGTTTTCACAAAGTTTTTATAGCGCCGAAGAGTTCGACCTCGACCGCATTTTGTCTCTTGGTGGAGTGAAAATCGAGCTTGGCCGCGCGTGCATCCATCACGAACATCGAAACGGGGTGACTCTCAATCTTGTTTGGAAGGGAATTGCCCGCTACGCAGAACTTGTCAAAGCTAAACAATTATTCGGCTGCGCGAGCGTTAAAACGATTTCACCGGAAATCGCATATTCGATGTACTGGCACCTTTATCCGCTTTTCTTTAATTCGCAAATCGTCGCAAAGGTCCTACCAAGATATCTTTGCCCGCGACCGTCGAGTTTTGATTTACTGCCGAGCTGGAAAAGCGTCGAACCGCAAATCCCAAGCCTTTTGAAATCGTACCTTCAAGCCGGGGCACACATTTGTAGCGAGCCCGCGCTCGACCTGATGTTTGGATGCGTCGACTTTCTCACGGTTCTTGATTTAGAAAATATCCATCCGAAATATTTTCGGCGGTACTTTTGAGACAAACCTTTCGCCTCATTGCTTTCGCCTGTTTACTTGTCAGCTATGCGGCGGGCGCGCTCGTTTTGCACATCTTATTTCAAAATCCGCTGCGGGCACGAAGGTGGATTGGCCGATGGCTGCGACTTCACTCCCGGTTTACGCTTCAAGCGTTCGGCATTCGGGTTGATCACAAAATTCCTCCACCGGATCTGCCGTCGCCCGCCTTTATTGTTTCAAATCACCTTGGTTATCTCGACGCGCTTGTCATTTCTTCGTTGCTCCCGGTTTCTTTTGTGACTTCGATTGAAATGCGCGACGCATTTTTTATCGGCCAGATAACAAAACTCGCGGGTTGCCTTTACGTCGAGCGGCGCAACAAAGAAAACCTTCAGGGCGAAATTTCAATGCTGACGGATGCACTTTGTAATGGAGTGAACGTTTGCGTCTTCCCCGAGGCGACGAGTACGAACGGCGAGTCTGTTTTGCGTTTTCGACGCCCGCTTTACGCAGCCGCCGTTCAAAGCAAAGCGCCAGTGATCCCTTTGTGTCTAAACTACGAATCAATCGATGGCTCACCCGTATGCGCTGGCAATCGCGATTTGCTTTTTTGGTATGGCGATATGCCGTTTTTTTCGCACCTGTGGTCTCTGTGGCGTATCCGCACAGCGCGCGTTCACGTCACCTTCGGTCAGCCGATTTTGACAACGTCGGCGGCGTCCGCAATTGCCGAAGAGTCTCACCTCGCGGTCTCATCCCATTTTCGCCCCATCTTGAATGCCACGATCTAAGTGATTCAAAAATTCAACAATCGCACTTTTCTCGATTGCTTTTATTTTTTCTTCCAGCTCATCAGCGGACCAACCGGACTCAACCGCGATTTTCTTCTGCAGAAGAACTCGCCCTTCATCGTAGGTTTCACTAACCTCGTGAATGGTCACGCCAGATTCTTTGTCTCCTGAACTCAGCACGGATTCATGCACAATGCGACCGAACATGCCTTTGCCACCATATTTTGGCAGAAGACTTGGGTGTGTATTAAAAATTCGATGCGGAAAGCGGTGAATCAAAGATGGATCAATTTTTTTAAGAAATCCCAAAAGAAAAATCACATCCGGATTTTGCCGTTCAACAGCGTCAAGCACAGCCGCATCGAAAACTTCACGGCTTGAATAGTTGCGCCAAGGGAGAAGCGTTGGCGTAATGCCAAAGCGCTTGGCAACTTCAAGCACACGTGCTTTTGGATTTTCCGAAACGACGCCAATAATGGTCCACGCCGGCTTCTCACGCCTTTCGTAATTGAGCAGGTGTTCAACAGTACTGCCGAAACCAGAAGCAAACGCCGTAATTTTTATTTTTGCCATGCACGCACGGTTTGGCTAATGCGGCCAAACAAGTCGCGGCCCTTTTGATCGAGCATTTTGATCTCGACATGATCACCGGGCTTCATAAACGCCGTCTTCGGAGTGCCCGTTTGAATTTGCTCAATCATCCGACGTTCCGCTAAACAACTGGACCCCGCGTTCGGATCTTCATTTGAAACCGTACCGCTCCCTACGATTGTGCCCGCGCTCAACGCCCGCGTTCTTGCCGCATGCGAAATCAATTGCCCAAAGTTAAAATGCATCTCGCCGCCATTCGGCCGCCCAAAAAATTCACCATTAAAACTCACAAGAAGGGGCAAGTGCAGGCGGCCATCGCGCCAATTTTTACCCAACTCCTCCGGAGTCAACGCAAA
>DAIDJH010000081.1 GCA_027451425.1 Bdellovibrionales bacterium
CCAAAAATTCAACAGTGGATGACCACTTGTCAGACAACGGCGGACGCCGGCGGGTGCTTCGCGCTATTTGAGGGCGTTCGGCGGGTATTGCGTGCAAAAAATTCGGTTTCACCACGCTGTTTTGAAAGACTTGGTGAGCTGCGGTCGTTCTCTTCAACAATTTGGCAAACGCTGGATCTCATGGCCAAACTGGCCTGGGGTGCACAAGCTCCCACATCAAGTGCGATGAAAGCCGGCTTTCTCGATGCCGCAGATTTAAGCTTGTACTGTACGCTCAAACAAACTGCGACGGATGTTTATGGCAACAACCGATGGACAGCGTTTTTGGAACCCTATTTTGCAAGCCTGCCCGGAGCCTCAAAACTTTCGCGTGATGAGGCATGGGATCGCATGCTTTTTTCGGAAACCTGCCAACAGTACTACTGATTTAAGCGTTAAACGCTGAACGGTTTTGCCGAAACCGCTTCTACGCGACCGTGAACGTCGTAGGCTAACCCTCCGCAGGGGAGTAGGGCCAGGCTTCGGGCGCGCTTAATGGCTAACGAGAGCCGCTTTTGTTGGGCAAGGCTCAGCTTTGAAATGCGAGCTGGCGCGATTTTGCCGCCTTCCATGATAAAGCGCCCAAGAGTGAGCGGATCTTTGTAATCGAATATGAAATCACCAGGATATTCAGGACGGTATTTTGAACGTACGGACTTTTTCAAGGCCTACTCCTTAGTTTTACAAGAAGAAAACGTATACGATAGAATTGGATAGACAACAAGGGCAAATTCGCATTATACGTCTGTTTTTGCTAACATAAATCATTGGAGCAGTACCATGTCACGTTGCGAACTTTCGGGTAAGAGCCCACAGGTCAAAAATTTGGTCAGCCATTCCAACATCAAAACAAAATTTTTGGTGCAGCCCAATATTCAAAAGAAGCAACTGTTTAGCTCGGCATTGGGCCGCTCCATTCGGCTGCAAGTGGCGACGTCTACGATACGCGACATGGAACATGTGGGCGGCTTTGACACGTATATTTTGAACCAACCGGATAAGGTCCTTTCAAAGCGCGCTTTGACGGTGAAACGTAAAATTCAAGCTCAAAGCAAAGCAAAAAAATCAGTTCGTGGGAGTGGCAAATGAAGCTAGCAGTTAAAAAAGGCGATATTGTTCAAGTGATTGCGGGTGCGCAAAAAGGTACCCGTGGCGCAGTGTTGGCTTTGGATCGGAACAAATTGCGTGTAAAAGTGCAAGGCGTCCGCGTTCAAACCAATTATGACAAGCAAGAGGGAATTTTTAAGGCTGAAGGCTTTGTCGATTACTCCAATGTGAAGTTGGTCGAGACGGTTGCGCGTGAGAAAAAGAAGGCAGCCGGCAAGACGAAATCCGCGCGAAAATCTTAAACAACAGGTGAGAAATCTTGGGATGGGTTCTGGCAACCGTACTTATTCTTAGTTCGGCATTTGTCGGAGCGGCACAGTCAACAGCGGCTAAATTACCGACTAAGCCGCCCAGTGGTCTGCTTTCTTTGAAACCAGCGCAGTATATTTTGTGTCAAAATAAAAAAGACGTCCGAACTATCCGTGTCGAAAAGAAAAATGGCGGCGATGACGAGTGGCGAACGGTTTATACCCGAGGCGGAGTTGATCATGAGGTCGCGCATGGTAGGTATTTGGTGACCTGTAAAAAAGTCATGAACAATATCAAAACCAATCTGGAAAAGGCCCGATGGAGTTGCCGAGATATTTCATCGGTATCCATGACAGATGCCAAGTAAAGCGCACGCGCATTCATTGCCTAAGAAGTCTCTTCTCATCGGTGTTGTGCAAATGTGTTCGACCGATGATGTCGAACAAAATATCGGGGCCGCGCTCAATGCGTTGAACGCTTTGCGTGGCTGCCGATTGATTTGTTTACCTGAAAACGCACTCTTTTTGCGAATGAACAAAGAGAACTCTTCAACGGTATTTGATTTGACCGAGCCATTCTGGGGTCGCTTTCAAGAATTCGCAACCACCAACAAAGCGGATATTTTGGTTGGCTCCGTTCCGTTGAATGGGCGAAGCGGCGGCAAAAAAGACAAACCAACCAATTCTACAATTTGGATACAGGCGAGCGGAGATATTTGCCCCGCCTATGACAAGATTCATTTGTTCGATGTCGATGTGAAGGGCGCTCCGCCGGTGCGTGAATCTGACAGTTTTGCGTACGGCGAATCTCCACAAATGATTGAAATTGACGGTTGGCGCATCGGACTCTCGATTTGTTATGACGTTCGCTTTTCAGAGTTGTACAGTTGGTATGCGGAGCGCGATGTACATTTGATTTTGGTGCCAGCGGCTTTTTTGGTGCCAACCGGTGAAGCGCACTGGCACACGTTGCTTCGAGCGCGCGCCATTGAGTCGCAAGCGTTTGTTGTGGCGGCGGCGCAAAGCGGTGGTCATCAAAATTCGCGGGGTGAGCGGCGAGAAACTTTTGGGCACTCTCTGGTGGTGGACCCATGGGGTGAAGTTTTGGTCGACATCGAAAATCGCGGGGCCGCTGAAGTGGCGGTTGAACTCGATCCGGCACGATTAGCAAAAGTGCGGGAGCAAATTCCGCAAAGTTTGCATCGAAGGATAGGGCCTAGGAGGGCAAAGTGATAGTTCTACTTTTTTCGTTATTGCTTCAGCCGGCTTCGCGGTGTTGGGCGATCGGCAGCACGCCATCGTCGTCAGTACAGCCGGCGGCGTCTTCATCTTCTGAGCAGGCCCCAAGGCAAAAGCCGGCAATTCGAAACACCTATGCCGGCGGTCAGGATGAAGACGATTTGCGCGTACAGAAGCAGTTGTTCGTACCGACGGCTATTTTGGATCGGCGAACGCTCAATTTGAAAGTTGTCAAAAATGCGCGAAGTGGCTCGGCCGACGTGGACGATGGAGATGGTGGTTCTCAAAATCAATAATGCCTGAATTTTTAGCGGTAACATCCCGTGGGTTGATTGATGTTTTAAACGATGAGGTTTCTGCTTTAGGGTTGCAGGTCGTTAGCAAAGGCGCCGCAGGAGTGGTATTTGAATCCAATTGGGAGGGGTGTTATCGCGCCAATCTCGAACTGCGCACGGCGACTCGGGTTTTGAAACCGGTTCTCGATTTTCCAGCCTATGAACCGGACGAGCTGTACAACAATATCCAAAAGCACGATTTCACTAAATATATAACTCCGCAACAAACTCTAGCAGTGGACGCCAGCGTTCGCGAAAGCGCATTTCGTGATCAACGTTTTGTCGCGATGAAAGTCAAAGACGCGGTGGTCGATCAATTTCGCGAAAAATACTCGGGGGAGCGGCCCGATGTCGACACTGAAAATCCAACGCTTCGTCTGATGGTGCGGGTGGTGAAAAGTCAGGTGAGCGTGTCGATCGATACAAGCGGAGATTCGTTGAGCCAGCGCGGCTATCGCACCGAAGCTGGCGAAGCTCCACTACGCGAGCATTTGGCCGCTGGTCTTGTCGCAATGTCAGGGTGGCAAGAAAACGTGACGATTATCGACCCCATGTGTGGCTCCGGTACGATTCTAATTGAGGCGGCGCTTAGAGCGCGGCGAATCGCCCCAGGATCTTTTCGCAAGAAATTTGCATTTCAAAATTTTACGGGCTTTCAGTCGGATGCTTGGGATCGTATCGTGACCCAAGCAATTGGTTCGGAAGTCGAAAGTCCCGGCGTGCATTTTTACGGGTTCGATGTGAGTTCGCGAATGGTTCGGATGGCGAAAAACAATGCCGAGCGCGCAGGGGTTGATAGCGAAATCACTTTTGCCACGAGCGCTGTCGATGTTCTGACTCCGCCGGAAGGTTTGAAGCCGGGGTTGTTGATTGTGAACCCGCCTTACGGTGAGAGACTTGGTATCACCGAAGAGCTGAAGGATGTTTATCGCGATCTTGCATTTTCTTTGAAGCGCAATTTCAAAGGCTGGACGTGTTGGATCTTGTCGGGCAACGAACAGTTGACGGGGGCCTTGAAGTTGAAAGCAAGCCGCCGAATGCCGCTGTTCAACGGCCCAATCGAATGCCGATTTCTCGAATACAAAATCAATGGATGATCGCCGCCGTAACGGCAACTGCCGCAATTGCGAGAAGAAGTGCCCAAGTCCATGAGCGCCAGTGTGGCCTTCGAACGACAAGGCTGAGCGATCCACCGATTAACAGCCACACCCCCATTTTGACTTGAATCCAAACCGGGAAGCCGGTTTTCAGCAGGTGCATCTGTGCAAGGCCCGTGAGCAAAATCAGCAAAAGCGCGAGTCCGTGAAGGGCTTTGTATATTCGCTTCGCATAGGCATTCGCGTTGTCGGCCGTTCTATTATTAGTTGTACCTTCGCGTGCTTCGGCGCTGAGCGAACTGAGCGCGCCGAACGCGTAGAAAAGCAGCAAGACAGAGAGTACATGTATGATTTTAAAAACGTGTGGATTCATATGGACAAACAAAGTGTAACAACTAACAATAAAAAGTCACGAGATAACCAGTTACGAGGTAAATAATGGTTTTTGATGTCCGAATTTTAGCGCCAGCCGCCGGGCTTGTTGGCGTGCTCGTGGCGATCGTGCTCTTCATTTTGCTGCTCCGACAACCAACCGGTAACGAAAAGATGCGCTCGATTGCCAACGAAATTCGTTCAGGTGCCATGACGTATTTGAAGGCGCAGTTTATCCGAGCCAGTATTTTTTTGGCTGTGATTGCCGCGCTAATGGCATTTTTTTTAGGACCGTGGCTTGCCTTAACTTTGGTGCTTGGGGGAGTTTGCACAATTCTGATCGGCTGGTTCAGCTTGAGCGTCTCGACCAGAGCTAACGTGCGGACATCTGAAGCGGCTCGTAACGGTGGTGCAAAGGCCGCCCTTCGCGTGTCGTTGAATAGCGCTGCCTCGATTGGACTTGTTGTTTCGAGCCTCGCGCTGATCGCTCTAGGCGGGCTATTTTATTTTTTTAGCGCAAATGAAAAAAGTTTTGCCTCGATCGTCGCCGGTTTTTCTTTAGGCGCTTCCGCAATAGCTCTTTTTGCCCGTTTGGGCGGGGGAATTTTCACGACCGCTGCGGATATCGGCTCGGATCTTGCCGGCAAAGGCGATAGTGGCATTCCTGAAGACGATGCGCGAAATCCGGGGGTGATTGCCGATAGCGTTGGCGACAATGTCGGCGGTATCGCGGGTATGGGCGCCGATATTTTTGAATCGTTCGTGGGGGCGCTCGTTGCCGCCGTCATTCTCGCAAGTTATTTGCCAAATAACGTGATTCAAGCGCAGTTTGGCGGAGTGGACGCCGATTTGCTTATCGGATTGCCACTTTTTCTGGGGGTAATTGGTCTTGGCTCGTCGTTGTTTGCTGTTTTGATCGCAAACTTCGTTCGCAAATTTTCATCGGGCAGGGTGGTGACAATTGTTGAGTTTGTGGCGCTAATCGGATTTCTCGCCGCGTCTTTGGCACTTTTGCTTTCGGGTGGGTACACGCTCAACATATTTTATTCCGTTCTGATTGGCACTGCGAGCGGCTTTTTCATTGGTAAGATTATTCAACTTTACACGAGCGCGTGGGCATCTGGGCACGTCGCGGCGGCGGCAAAAAGTGGAGTGGCAACCAATTTTGTGGCAGGCATGGCGGCCGGGTTTGAGTCGGCAACATGGCCACTTATTATTGTAGCCGGAGCAATTGTTGGCTCGTATCTTGTCGCGGGCCTCTTCGGCATTTCGCTCGCCGCCATCGGAATGCTGGCCACGGTCTCGATGACCATGGCGCTTGATGCCTATGGTCCGATCACCGACAATGCAAGTGGTATTGCCGAAATGGCAAGCTTGGGCGCTGAGGTGAGAAAAGTCACCGATGAGCTCGATAGGTTGGGCGAGCGTACGGCTACGGTCGGCAAAGGTTTTTCTGTCGCGGCCGCGACGATGACGTCGGTCGCACTATTTGTCGCATTTGAGCAAACGCTCAAGGCACGCGGGCTAACTACTTCGATGAGTTTGGCTGAGCCAAAGGTTCTCGCCGGTGTCTTTGCGGGAGCGCTCATTGTACTTTTTGTTTCATCGGTCACATTGAAAGCCGTTGCTCGCGCCGCCGCAAAAGTCGTAACTGAAATTCGGCGTCAATTTCGTGAGATCCCGGGGCTTCTCAATGGCACTGGCACGCCAGACAATAACCGTTGCATACAGATTTCCGCTGAAGCGGCGCTAAAAGAAATGAACTTACCGGTGATTGTCGCTTTTCTCGCTCCAATACTTGTCGGTAAGTTTGCGGGACCTGAAGTGCTCGGTGGACTTCTTGTCGGAGCGATCGTTATGGGTGTTTCGCTTGGTCTATTTATGTCAAATACCGGCGGGATTTGGGCAAGCGCAAGGCGGCGAATTGAACTGGGTGAGATTGCCGGTGAAAAGCGCGGTTCGCGAACTCATCAAAATGCGATGATCGGCGATAGTGTCGGTGATCCTCTCAAGGATACATCCGGTCCCGCACTCAATATTTTGATCAAAGTCATGGCGATTATTGCGCTTCTAATTGTTCCGCTGATCTAGCGCTGGTCACAGTATTAACTGTGCTGCATTTCGTGAAATTTGAAGTACTCGCCGCGACGTTCAATGAGCTGGGCGTGGTTGCCTTCTTCAATAATTTCGCCCTTTTTAAGAACAATGATTCGTGTTGCCTTGGCAATGGTTGAAAGCCGATGGGCGATGACGATTGCCGTGCGCCCCTCGAGAAGCTGGTTCAGCCCTTTTTGCACCTCGAGTTCGTTTTCGGAATCAAGAGCACTGGTTGCTTCATCGAGAATTAAAATCGGCGCGTCTTTTAAAATCGCGCGCGCGATGCTGATGCGTTGTTTTTCTCCGCCCGAGATACGGCTGCCGAAATCGCCAACCGATGTTTGGTAGCCATGGGGAGTCTGCCGGATGAACGAATCAGCGTTTGCCAGCCGTGCGGCCTCATAGATCTCTGCAGAATTTTTTTCGAGATTGCCCAGTTGAATATTGCGCTCGATCGTATCGTTAAACAAGAATACGTCTTGGGTAACAAGCGCAATGTGACGGCGTAAATCCGCCAGTTTCATTCGAGAAATCGGCACATCGTCAATCAAAATTTCGCCTTCCTGCGGGTCGAAAAATCTTTGCACAAGGTTTGCGATGGTGGATTTGCCGCTCCCACTCGAGCCGACGATGGCTACAATTTCAGATCGGCGAATGGTCAGATTCAGACGTTTCAAAACAGGCTCATCATCATAAGAGAAGGTGACATTACGAAATTCAATTTTCGCCCAATTTTTTGGGAATTGCACAGGATGAACCGGATCGAGGACGTCGGGTTGCGATTGAAGAATTCCTTCGAGTCGCTCCATGCCGGTGGCGGATTGCTGCACCCGAATGTACGCGTCTTGCAGCCGGCGGACGGCGTCTTGCAAAAGTCCCATGGCAAAAATAAACGTCATGAAATTTGCGACGGTCAAGTGCGAGTGAAACACTTGGTAGCTCACAAACTCAAAAAGTCCGATGAGAAAAAACGCGGTGAGAGCTTCGCTGAGAGGACCGCCGAGTTCCTCACGAGCTATAATCTCGCGTCGAGTTTGCAGGTAGTGATCGGCCTGCGTGTTGAATTTTCGGTGCATTTCGTCTTCGAGTAAAAACGACTGTACGACTTTGGTGCCGTCAAGGCTTTCTTTC
>DAIDJH010000082.1 GCA_027451425.1 Bdellovibrionales bacterium
ATGCGGTCCATCGCCTCGGCGTCGAAGACGTAGTTCGCGGGGTCGCGCGCGTACCAGAAGATGGTGTCGTGCTTGGTCGGCCAGCGCCGCTTGTGCCGCGCGCCGTAGTCGTAGGCCCAGACGATCTCGTTCATGAAGCTCGCCCGGCCGAACACGGTGTCGAGCAGCAGCTTGCAGTAATGCGCCTCGCGCGGGTCGATGTGGAAGAACAGCGAGCCGTCGGCGGCGAGCACCCGGCGGATTTCCACCAGGCGCGGTTCGAGGAAGCCGAGATAGTCGTCGAACGCGTCGGCGAAGCGGAGACCGTAACCTCAAAACTGCGGCGATCAAGGCGATTAAAGAAGGACTCGCTCCTGAATTTCGAAATCGAATCGACGACACATTCGTATTCTTAGAGCCGACACAAGAAGAAGCTCAACAAATTCTCAACATGAGCTTGGCCACCGCACAAAGAAAAAGCTTTTTTGATAACGAAAATGCGCAGATTTTATTTAATGTGACGCCAGGCGCTCGGGCCTTTCTTTTACAAACCGGATTCGAACCTGAAATGGGCGGTCGCAGTCTCCGTCGCACAGTCAATAAACTCATTGTCGACCCCCTCACCAATTTGATCGGATCGGGAGAGCTTAAAAATGGCGACTTAGTCGATGTTGGCGTCTCATCAGATGGCGATAGACTTACGTTCCGCCGTGTCGCCCATGGATTTTCATTGAAGGAGCAAATCCAAATCTACAGGAAAATATACGGTAATAGCGTCCCGATCCCCAAGGAGCCTGAAATTGCGACTATTGAATCAGCCGCATTCGACTCCGCAAAAGCTCTCCCAATCGTGAAGTATAACAATTAATGACGTAAAAATACCGAGGGATGTTTTAGCTGATAATTTCGCCGATAAGCGGAGATTCAAGGCGATCACGAATCGCCGCAATCCCTGTTACTCTGACTCGCACCTCGCTGCCCTCATCAACTGACTCAGCTAAATTGATGCTCCAATAGTCGCGCGAAAGACCATTGCCATTTTTTAAAATTAGCGCCCTTTTTACCGTGCCTATTTGTTCCCGCGCCTTTGCCAAATAACGTTCACGGCTCAACTCGCGCAGTCGATCGGCCCGACGGGCAATCACCGAACCCTCCACTTTACCGTCGAGTCGCGTGGCGTATGTCCCCGGTCGCTCACTGTATGGGAAAACATGAATTCGCGTCCACGGAGAATCATTGAGTTTTTTATACGTCTCGACAAATTCATTTTCGTCTTCGCCCGGAAACCCCACGATCACATCCATACCGACAAAGGCATTTGGAATGCGCGCCGAAATATTATGTAACGCCTTAACCACCTGTTCAGCCCCATATTTTCGTTTCATACGCGTGAGTATAGGCGTTGAGGCGCTTTGGATACTCATATGAAAATGCGGACACAATCGCGGGTCTGCAAAAAGGGCCATGAGCCTGTCGTTCAGCTCCACAGGCTCGAGGCTTGTCAGCCGTAGGCGCGACACACGCGTTTTCAGAAGCAAATCCTCAATCAAGTTCTCAAGGCCAAACTCGTAATCGCCAATGTGCACGCCCGTCAGCACAATTTCACGAACGCCGTCCGCCAGCAAATCACTCACTCGCGCACGTATGTCCTCGATGGGTAGCGATCGGCTCTTACCACGCGCAAAGGGAATCACACAAAACGTACAAAAGCTGTTGCATCCATCTTGAATTTTTAAAAATGCGCGCGTGTGCCCAGACTCTACCCCTCCGCCAGCACCCAAATCCCCACGCTTAAAAATGTTCGACTTATAAACACGTTCGGCTGTGCTAGAAATTTTTCCGCGAATGAGCTCGGCCAATTGGGCTTTATGCGAATTGGCAACAATCAAATCAATATCCGTCTGCGTCTCTAGTTTTTCAGTGTCGACCTGTGCCGAACAGCCCGTGACCACAACAAAATAATTTGAGTTGATGCGTTTCAAGCGCCGAGCTTGGCGAATCACCTCTTGTGTTGCCTCACCGGTCACGGCACAACTGTTTAAAATATGCACAAGGGGTTGGGGGGAATTTTTCTGTTTGGGATTATTCGCGGGCAGAAAACCATTCTCACGGAGCTGCTTTTCGAGCAGGCCCGAGTCGTAGGTATTCACTTTGCAGCCATACGTGATGAGCTGGTATGTCAGCGCGTCGACATGCTTCACCATGGGTTCTAGTAAATCCATCCACCACCCAACAGTTCACGATCCCGATAAAACACGGCCGCCTGACCTCGCGTGACTGCACGCTGCGGTTCTGCAAATTGCAATTCCACGCGATCGCGATTCGGTGACACGCGCACAACGGCGTCAGCGCCCTGATGCGCATACCGAATTTTGACACGAACCGTTTCGCCGTCGGCAACCTGCGCAAGCCAATTCACATCGCGCACATTCACGTGCGATGAATACAGGTGCGACTCGTCGCCCATCCAAACAGTCGAGCTTTCAACGTCAATTTTAATGACGTAGATGGGTTCACCAACGGCAATACCGAAACCCTTTCTTTGCCCAACCGTAAAGTGGTGAATCCCTTTATGCTCAGCAAGAATTTCCCCTGAAGGATAACGCCGGATCACGCCAGGTTTCAATTTATCCGCGGCGACTTGCGATTCAATAAACCCGGCGTAGCCATTTTTTTTGCCGATAAAGCAAATTCCGGTAGAGTCCTTTTTGCGTGCAACCGGAAGACCGATTTTTTCGGCATAGGCGCGAACATCCGATTTTTGCCATCCACCTATAGGGAAGAGCAATTTCCCCAAAATCTGTCGTTCGAGTGTAAAAAGAAAATACGTTTGATCCTTCCAAGAGTCTTCGCTTGTCACAATCGTTGGCTCGTTATTACGGCCATTTTCAACTCGCGCATAGTGACCTGTCGCCATGTAATCGCACCGCAATTCGCGCATTTTCATCAGTAAGTGGTCGAACTTTAGAAACGTGTTGCAATTCACGCAGGGGATCGGAGTCTCGCCTTTTAAATACCCATCGACAAAATCGTCGATAACTGCGGCACGAAACTTGTCTTCACAATTGACGACGTAAAAGGGAATATTCAGGCGATCAGCAACCGCGCGCGCATCATCGACGTCGAGACTCGAACAGCACGTCCCATTGCCCTCTTCAATGGCGCAGTGGCTAGCCGAATAATCCCAGACCTGCATGGTGACGCCAATAACGTCATAGCCTTGCTCGACGAGAACCGCCGCCGCAACGGAACTATCGACCCCTCCCGACATAGCAACGAGCACCCGCGGCTTTTTTATTGCGCCATCATTTTGCGGCACGAGCATTCTCCCGGTATGAAACGCGCAAATCGCGCAGTCGTAGAATTACATTTTCCAGCACGGTGATGAATCGCTTGATTTCACTTTCAGATGTGTCCCAACCGAGACTCACACGCAAACTACTTTGAGCTTCTCGCCGGCTGAGCCCCATTGCGATGAGAACGGGGCTTGGCTCGGGATTGCCACTCGAACACGCAGCCCCCGTGCTTACCGAAATTCCTTCAAGATCTAGATTCATAAGAAGGCTTTCGCCATCAATATCGTCGATCACAAGACTCGATGTATTGGGTAACCTCTCGCCGGCCGTTCCCGTAAGAGAAACCCCCGAAACACGCGCAAGCAATTCGTGCTCGAAGCGATCACGAAGTTCACGCATGCGCTCAGAGTGCTCCATGATTCTGTCCATATGCTCATACGCGACTGCGGAAAATGCGGCAATTGCGAGAATGTTTTCAGTGCCAGCCCGACGGCCCCGCTCTTGACCGCCACCATGAATCAAGCTCGTGAGGCGCTCGCCTTTTTTTGCATAGACGAGTCCGGTGCCTTTCAGCGCATACATTTTGTGCGAAGCAAAGGTCGCATAATCCACTCCCCAATGCCCAACGTGAATGGGAACTTTGCCAAGAGTTTGCACCGCATCCGTGTGAATTTTTGCGCCCACCTCATGAGCCATTTGCGCCATTTCAGAAATCGGGAACAACATCCCGGTTTCATTGTTTGCCGCCATGATTGAGACAAAAGCGGTACGATCCGATAAAAATTGCTTATACTGATTCAGATCGATTCGCCCACCGCGATCAACTGAAACAACGTGCACGACCCCGCCATTCTCGCGAATCCAATCGAAACACTGGGTAACACTCGGGTGCTCAACGTTCGACGTGATGTACTCATTGCGTGGGCTTTGACGAAATTGCGCAAACGCCCCCTTGATCACGGTATTGTTGCTTTCGCTGCCACCACCTGTGAACACAAGCTCAAGCGGGTGGCAGCCAACGAGGCGCGCTAAATTTTCGCGCGCTTCGCGAAGCAAGTTTTTCGGGCCTCGACCCGACCAATGAATGCTGGATGGATTACCCCATTTGCCGGCCCACTCCGGCAACCGTTCAACAACAGATTGAAGCGGTGGGGTGGTCGCATTGTGATCAAGGTAAATCCGACCCGCGTCTTTAAGGGACCAGCTCGGTTTTTCCATAATGGACGGAACCTACCACATCCCCGGTCTGGGCGAAAGTCCGGTCAAGGATGGCTGCATTTTTTCCGATATAAATACGGATGAAGACTGTAAAAGAATGGGTTTCGGGCCTCAAAATTCCCGTTGAAAAATTTGAACTCTGGCTTCGTGAAGCTCCGGCTAACGAATCTTTTACATTCTGGTGCTTACAGACGGGTCGAATCAACGAAACCGAATATCTGGCGTGGGCACGTGATTTTTACAGTTTGCCGACACTCAACTCGAGCTATTTCAAACAACCGATTCAGAAAGATCTGTGGCACTCCATCCAGAACGTTGCCAATTGGTCGTCGTCGCTCATCCCTATTGCTCAATGGGATGGAGTTATTTACCTCGCGTGCGTCGAGCCCTCAATTGACGTGCAGTGGAGTTTTCCCGTTCAGTATTTACTTGCAGCGGCTAGCGACTTGAAACAATTTTGGCAGAGTCTCGTTACTGCCGAAGAGCGAAATTTTGTAACAATCCCTCCGACACCCGACAAGCAGACGTCAACTCAAGTCGCCGCTGTTAACGCGCCAGCTACCGCGCCGATCACTGACCCCGTTAACCTTGCTTCGGACGGCGCCCAGCCACCGCCGTTGAGTATTGACGAACCTACCGGGCTTAACCTCGCTGCCCTTAAAGCTTCGCCATCCACCGAAGCAGCGACGGTCGCCCCCGAAGGATTGTTGGTATCAACACCGGCCTCGCCTGCGCTCGCCGAAATTTCGCCACCAGAGTTATCAGTCGTTGTCGCCATACCAGACAGCTTCGATGCTAATGCCCCTCAAGGGTTGGCAACGCCTCAAGCGGCCAATGTCAGCGTAGCTGCTGCGCCAGAAACAACCACTGACACCGCAACGGGCACAACAGTGACCCGCCTTCACACTCAATTCTTGAGCAGTATGAACGCGAAGTTTAGTGGCGCCATGATTATCGAAGTGAATCGTGACAATTTTTTCCCGCTCATTTGGAATGAGAATTTTCGCCCCACGAGCGATCGTGCGAAAAAGGCGTGGAATTTAAATTCGCCAAGCGCATTTCGTATCGCGTACCGAACAGGCCAACCCTATCTCGGTCATGTCGTCGAAACACCAATCAACATCGAATTTTTTAAGGAGTGGGGGTTTGCCGCTCTCCCGAAATATGTTCTTGTTCAACCCGTAAGGGATTCGGCAGGGCAAGTGAACCACCTCCTACTCGCGCTTGCCGATGAGCAAACACGCCCACACCAATTGTTGAGCGATGCGGAAAAGTTGGCGGCCGAATTTTCAGAATTGTTTGCCGCGCAAAAATCGGCGGCGTAAAGTCGACGCATAATGATCTCAAAATTTACAACAACAACGCCAGAGGACCTTGTACCCGTCGCGCGCGAGCTGATTCGCTTAATCACAACGGCGGAAAAATCTCGCATAGATTACCATGCGCTAGTGTTACTTTCCGGCCCCATGGGAGTTGGAAAAACTAAATTTGTTGAAACTATTGTCCGGGAATTGTCATCTAAAATGCCCGAAGTCACAAGTCCAACGTTTGCGCTCCATCAGGTTTACCACCTGTCGGATGGCAAAAAGGTCGACCATTTCGATCTTTATCGGCTCCAGTCCGACGATGAAATTGAAAGTGCCGGATTTTGGGATGCACTGGCCTTGGACACGGGTTTGATTTTGGTTGAATGGCCTGAAAAATTACCGGGAATGGCCATCCCCGGCGAGAACAATTTTCAAGCACCTGGCTGGACCATTTTTAAGGTCAGGATGTCGTTGCTTGATACGGGTGCACGCGAGATTATTATTCAAGGCGAACAAACCCGCGGCTTGCACTGAACTCTGTACGCACTTTTTCAACTATGCACGACTTGTGAAATCAGTTGCCCGAGTGAGTCTTTTAAATCGCTGGGGTTCAGCGCGCGTTTGTCATGCCCCGCCCGCACCCATTCGTCAGCCAACCGACCATGAATGTACGCCGCAGTCGCCGTGGCTTGAACGGTATCAAGCCCTTGTGCCAACAAACTGCCGATCATGCCCGTGAGCACATCGCCCGAACCGGCTTTAGCAAGCGCGGAGTTGCCGGCCCCGATCACCATGCAGCGGTCTTTATAGGCTAAAATCGAACGATAGCCTTTCAATAGAACGTGACAGCCGATCAATTTTGCCGCTTGTGTAGCCGCCGCGAATCGATCGCGCTCGATTTCGTGCGCGCTCGAATTCAAAATTCGCGCAAGCTCCCCAGCATGCGGAGTAATCACCCACGACTCCGGTAACGGAAAAATTTTTTCTGCTCGCGATTTTTTCTCACCCCACGCCTGCGCACACACCGTGATGGCATCGGCATCCAGCACCACACGAGTGGCTCGCCGGCGTCTTATTTCTTCGATAAGTTCAAGCGTACTGCGATTGACGCCGAGCCCGGGACCGACCGCATACGCGCTGACGGATTTATCCCAAACCCTTTTATCATCAAGATTCGCGGTTAAAACTTCAGGGGTTTGCTCGAGTCGCTCAATCGGCAGATGATGACCAGCCCATGTGACATACCCCGCGCCCATGCGATACGCTGATTGAGCGCACAATACACCCGCTCCCCAGGTGTCTTGGCTACCAGCCATCACAACAAGATGACCGTAGTCAGATTTGTTACTTCGATTTTTGCGCTCAGGCAGATAACGTCTCGCCAATTTTTCATTGAATAAAAAATGGGTCGTCGCCGAAGATCGAATGAGCTCGTAGGGGTAGCCTATGGGGAGCACACGAACTTTACCCGCATAAGCCGGCCCGTCGGCGACAAAAAAACCCGGCTTAGCCAAACCGAAGGTGAATGTCGTGTGCGCCTGAACAACTACACCGTTGACGTTACCAGTATCACAATCCAATCCAGATGGAGCATCCAAGCTCACCACCGGCACCTTGCATGCGTTGATTTTTTCAATGACACGAAGAAATACCCCGTCGGGTTTCCGATTCAGTCCGACTCCAAACAGTGCGTCGACAATCAATGTCGCGGAGTTCAAATTATCGAGTTCAGCTTCGCCCACCATCCGAAGGCCATGTTTTCGCGCCCG
>DAIDJH010000083.1 GCA_027451425.1 Bdellovibrionales bacterium
AGCGCACAATGAAAATAACACCGCCCAATAGCGGTGCCTATGCCACATCTGCATCTGTTTTCTCACCTAAATCGTTGTCGACCTGCGCGTTGCCGTTTTCTGAATTAAAATTATCCGCAATGTCTTTGTCTTTTAGCCATCTTTGGAGGGCCACGCCAATTTGCTCTCTTGTCGTACCGATGACCTGCTTGCTTGGCGGGCTGGCGTCAAAACTTTTGAAACGTTCAACTAAAAGAAACTTCTGCTTTTCACTCAGGTGAGTGTCGATCTTAGATCGTTCTAATTTCGAAACGTTAAAGAGGGCAAGGGCCCAGCGGTCGAGATCGATATTTGGTACAAACCATCTAAGGTTTTCCGGGCTTTGATCAAATACAGGATAAAATGGTGGGCGCAACTTATGAATAAGTGAGGTGACCGGCGCAGCACCGTAAATGTCACGTTCTTCAGCGGGGTCGACAATTTTTAAGTAATCGAGCAATTCGCGCTCTTCTTTGTAGTTTCTGACCATCTCTATATCGTGCAGCGGCAATATTCGATATGCCAAATCTTGTATCTCACGCATCCGAGCCGCTGGGATTTTGGTCGGTTCAAAACTCGTGTCGAGGATGGCGGCCCATGATCCTGGAAATGCGCGGCGGGCTTCAGAAACCGCGATCGCCTTCGGCATTTCAGCTAACAGTGCAAAGGCCTCATCTTTGGTGAGGCTCTTGAGGAGTTGCGTGCGGGCTTCGCCCAAGCGCCACGCCGATAATACGGTTCGACTCCATTCCATTTGCATTTCACTTCGTGGATTCTGAATAAGAGCCTGAAAGACCTCGAGGCATTCGAAATCTAAAAATCCAGGTTCGTTGAGAGCTTCAACCCAATGAAAATCAGCACTGAAAGAAAACAATTTCTTCTGCATTTCCGCCGGGAATTCGGCAAGAATCGCCCCCAATTTCTTCGGGTGCTGCTTGCCGAGACTATCAAGCACAAAAATATCCTGATGGTTGGGGAATGCTGCCGCATTGCCGAGAAATTCAATGTGCCTCGACGCGAGCTCTTTCATTTTAATCGGATCATTAAATTTTAACTCATGGTTCGCCGCAGGGCCCTGGCGCTTCGTATCGAGGTCGCCAGATATGGCAGAAGGCATCGATGTCGTATTCGCGCCGCCCGGATTATTGATTTTAAGTTCAGTCAGGGCGCGCGCAATTCTAGCAGCCGAGCTGCGATTGATAATAAGCAGCCCGAAAAGCAATAGAAAAAGTGCGGCGCTCGCCGAATAAATTGAAAGCCAAGGCACTTGATTGGTTACCCAATCGCGACGTGAAATCCTCACGTCGTCTCGCGCGGGCGTTAAGTGCAAATCCTGAAAGATGGAGTTTTTTAATTCATCGATGTCGTTTTCTCGAAGTGTGGATGGTACGGATATGTCGACTTGGATTCTTTTTACGCGATTTAGTAGGGCGCTTAACGGGACTTGTGGATCATCCCATTCATCGCGAATCTCTTCGCCAGTATCGGCATCAAAGAAGGGCAAATCGTTATTATTAGTACTGTTAAGTGCGGGGGCATCTCGGCGGAGCGGGTCGACACTCACGGTTACCATAAAGGGCGTGTTCGGAAATCGCGCCTTGATGTATTCTGATGCGCTATTTTTCAAACTGTCCTCAAGCTCAGCGACCCTCGGGAGCTTCATGATCTCTTGCGCATTTACGGCTATCCCAATGAACAGAATCGCCGCAACGGCGAGCGAGTTAATCAACGGGATTTTAAATTCTGTTTTCATAATTGCTCCCGTGGTTCGGGTTCGACGACCAATACAATTTTGCGGGCCAAAGCTAAGCCGTGCATGTTATAGTCAGGAGTAGACGCAATGGCTCGACTGAGCGCTGCGGCGGTCATACGAAGTTCGCCATAACCACCCAACCGCATTCGATTTAGCGGAATTCCCAACACCTGAAGTTTTCGCATTGTTGCCACGGCACGAAGCGCTGAAAGTTCGAGATTGTCATGAAATAGTCCGCCAGCTTTTTTACGGACTTTTTTGTTGTCTGTGTAGGCACGTACGCCCAAAATGTAATTGCCAGCGTAAGGCATATAGATTTTAACGAATTGAGCAAGTTGCCGTTCACCTTCTTTTGTCAACCCGACCGCACCGAAGTCAAAAAATGAAACATGCGGGAATTCAACTATCAACTTGCTGCCCACTTTGTACGCACGCGCATCAAGACGATGCATAACATCATTGACCATCATTGGATCTTCGCCCGGATGTTGAATTGCCGATGGGCTTTTGTCCGCATTGTTCTTCAACTTAACAAGAAGAGCGGTCTCCATTGCATTTAGACGGTCGAGCTTATGATGAGTCGAGTAAAACAGAACGAAAAACGTCAAAAGCAAAGTGATCATGTCGCCGTAGCTGATGGCCCAACTGCCTTCCGTATCGACTTCAAAATGATCCGTCAGCCGGCGGCGGCGAAGAACGGGCATCAGGCGGCCTCCGAGGTGGCTATTCCTATTACGTCAATGCGCTCGTTCTTCGAAACATATGAGTTGAGAACTTCTTGCGCTTCAAGAAGAGAGGCCTTGTCCGCCAGCAAAAGAACGGTTTGTAGGGCAATTTCAGCAGACTTTCTTTGAGCCACGGCGGTTTTCGCCAGATTTTCGCCGATGGGGGCGACCAAAAGGTTAGCGGTAAGAAGTCCATAAAATGTCGCCATCAAAGCGATTGCCATCATAAATCCGGTTTGTTTTGCATCAGCTCCTGCTGAAACTTTTCGCATTAATGTCACCAGACCAAGAACGGTACCGGCGAGGCCAAATGCCGGCGGATACTTCGCGAGCGAGCGAAATGCATTGGCAATTTTTTGGGATCGCTCGAAGCTTTGATAAATTCTCTCTTCGAGAATCTCGTGAATTTTTTCACGCTTAAAGCCTAGAGTCAGTAGCTCAGCGCCATCGCGTAGAATTTCATCGCTCATTGTTCGGGTCGGTTGGTCCCACATGCGAGATCCAGTGCTCATGACCCTGAAGTACTCCATGCATACTTGCACGGCGTCGCCCTCTTGAATCCCGCGCGGAAAAAAAAGTGAACCAATTGCTGCGAATATTGTTCGTCGATATTGCCAAGGGAATGTCATAAGAGCCACGGCAATTGTACCGCCACTCACGCATGCGAATGCTACAAAATCCCAAAAATGGGCGGCTTCTTGATGGAGGTGTAAGACTGCGGCAACGAGAGATGAAATTGCGACAAAAATACCGACTAAATAGATCATTGGTCGTTGCTCCCTTCGACACTGCTTTGCATATCTCTTAACCGATGAATCATAAGGAGAGTTTGCGCGTTATTGGGCGCGAGTGTGTTCGCATGATTATAAGCGTCTAGTGCGTGAACGAAATCACCCTGAAGGTAAAAGACGTTACCTTGAAGGTCGTAAAGCACGGCCACGGAGTTGTACTTGAGCACGAGATTCCGCAAAAGAAGATTGGCATCGGCAAATTGGTGCTTTTGAATCAGGTTGGTTGCCTCAGCAATGCCTTTTGCCAGATCGTTAAAGGCCTGTTCTTGTTCGCTACAAGATTTCGGGAGCTCGGTTTCAGTCAGATCGAAGCTGACATATCCGTCGCCGGCAAAATATCCAAGCTGCGGCACCAGAACCGACTGCGCGATATAACCGTCTTTAACTACGCGAATCTGCGTGAGATCGGAGTACAATCGTGGGTACTGACGGCCGTCGATGACGAGTGGAGTCTTACCTATTTTTTGGGCGGTGCCGTCGTTTGCGACAAGATAAACGTCCGCTGAGTCAGGGCTTGAACGAACTCGTAGCTGGCTTGTCGTGCATCCAATTAATGCAGAGGTCAGCATCAATACGAGCAATGCAATGTGGTTCACAGAAAATTCTCCAGTCTTTTGCTGCCAATATTATGGTTCGGTAGATTACTGTTTAAATTTAAGTAATCGGGTTTTTCAGGACCAACGTCCGAATTCAATTCTCGGCCATAGTCGAGGGGCGGTCCGTCAATTTTTACGCGATCTTTCGTGCATAGACGATGAGCTCGCGGCCGAGGCGTTGCGGGATGGAATGATGCCAGCGTGTCCAATATAAAAACTCAAATTTGGGTTTGAGGAGTTCGCGAATCTCCCATTCGGTTGCGCCAAACGGTGGCCCTTCGCAACCATCACGACCGCGGTCGAGAATAAAGAAAATTCCGAGGAGATGACCTCCGGGCGCAAGAAGGCGAGACCATGCTTGGACAACTTCTGCTCGTCGTACAGGATCGATTGCGCAAAAAAACGTGTGCTCAAACACGATGTCAAACTCGCCGCGATGAACTTTGGCGAATTCAAATGCGTCAGCAGTAACAAAATTGGTGGGCGATTCGTATTTCGCGCGTGCCAAAGAAACGGCAGTCTCACTGAAATCCACGCCGGTTACTACATGACCTTGCTCGGAGAAGTAGGCCGCATCGTGACCAAGGCCGCTCCCTAGAACGCAAACACGTGATTTAGGGATTTTAATTTGTGGCAACACCGAGCGAAGAGGTTCAGCTGGTGCGCCCAATTCCCATCCGGGTTTTTGTCCAGATGTTGAGCTGGGATTAGTTGTAGCCGGAGTTTGCCAATTGTTGTACAGACCGGTCCAAAAAGAAGCTGAGCTCACGGGTTTGTCAGGTGCGATCAGTTGCCCAAGCTGGGTGACGGGGTAGCGCACGCCGCGAAAGGTGAGCGAATCATCGTCGAACTCATCAGCGAGATCGAAGAGCTCCATTTGCGCCGGGCGTGACAATACCACGGGTAAGTTTTGACCAATGCTCGTGACGGTTGAACCTTTCAAGGCGCCGGTACGCGCATGAAAGCGATCCCAACTGTCGACACGAAAAGTGGCAAGATCAAGAGCGCACATGAGACCATAAGGGAGCGAGGCGATAACGGTTCGGTTTTCGACGCGTTCAATATGTCGCGCGATCAAAGGTTCATCAAAAGCCTCAACAAATATTTTTTCATCGTTTTCTGAAACGAAGTATCCGCGATTTTCGCAGGTAAGTGTAGACAGCAAGTGCCGGCCGTAAGCTTCATCAGTGAGTCGGATGCCTGAAGATGAAAAATATCCTTCTTCGTCGACTTGAATAAATCTCATTTCGCAACAGTTGAACCGTTTAGGAAGATGTAGTGATCGTTGGTGACATTGAGTTGATCGAGGCTCCAAACGTCGTCTCCAGCGGCTTTTCGATTTAAAACGGCGTAACCATCGATGCCGATTTGAGCCGACGGATGATCAGCGTTTTCGTCATCGAACGTATATGAAAATGTCGCGCGGATGGAGTTGGGCTTCAACGTTTCAGTCCAAAAGCGGTCAAATTCGATGTTTTTAGCTGTCGGTAGGTGGCTCGTGATATAATCGCGTATCACCTGCTTTAATTCTCGCTGAACGCTTGCGTGTTCGGCTTCGGGGATAACGGCGTGAGAGTGGGTGATCGACCATGTCCACCACATAGCCAAGACAATCAAAAAGAGGCTGAGATAGCGCATCAAATACTCCCTTGTGAGTGACGCGAAAAACAACTAGCATTCTAACGTATGCGCGAGGCAACGCAAGTGCTACTGAGCCTACGCGTGGAGGGCGCCGAATGAATAGTCGAATAAACGCCGGTTTCGATGAAAATCGCCGCGCAATGATGGCGCTCGTCGAAGAGCTCCGCCAGAAATTACGCAAAGTTGAGCAAGGCGGTGGAGAATCCGCGCGAAAACGGCACCTTGAACGGGGCAAGTTTCTTGTTCGTGAACGGATTCAGCGGCTCATTGATCCTTCAACGCAATTTTTAGAATTTTCAACGCTCGCTGCGTATGAAATGTATGAAGATCAAGCTCCCGGAGCGGGGGTTGTCACGGGCATTGGCGTGATGCATGGGCACGAATGCGTCATTGTCGCCAACGATGCAACGGTAAAGGGTGGCACATATTTCCCGATGACCGTAAAAAAACATCTGCGCGCCCAAGAAATTGCATTTGAAAATGGGTTGCCATGTTTTTATCTGGTCGATAGCGGCGGTGCGTATTTGCCGCTTCAAGCGGAGGTTTTTCCCGATCGCGATCATTTTGGCCGGATTTTTTACAACCAAGCAAGAATGTCGGCGGCCGGGATTCCGCAAATATCGGTTGTGTTAGGTTCATGCACGGCGGGTGGAGCATACGTCCCCGCAATGAGCGATGAGAATGTGATTGTGAAGGGTAACGGCACGATTTTTCTTGGGGGCCCACCGCTTGTGAGAGCAGCTACGGGTGAAGAAGTCACCGCCGAAGAGTTAGGTGGCGCCGATGTGCACACACAAAAAAGCGGGCTTGTCGACCACTTCGCCGAAAACGAAGAAGAAGCGCTGGCGATTGCGCGCGATATTGCGAGCCGGCTCAATCGCCGAAATCCCGTCCCGCCTGTTGAACTGGCGCCGGTTCGTGAGCCGCTTTACTCACCTGAAGATATTTATGGGTTAATCCCGAAAGACCCGCGGGTTACGTATGACGTGCGCGAGGTTATTGAACGTATTGTCGATGCGAGCGAATTTCATGAGTTTAAAGCGCGATATGCGCCGACTGTCGTGTGCGGGTTTGCGCACGTATGGGGTTATCCCGTCGGTATCGTCGCGAACAATGGGGTTTTATTTAGCGAGTCGGCGCTGAAGGCGGCCCATTTCATTGAGCTTTGCGACCAGCGTGCCGTGCCGCTTGTATTTTTGCAAAACATTACGGGGTTTATGGTAGGCAAAAAATATGAAAACGAAGGGATTGCCCGTCACGGCGCGAAAATGGTGATGGCGGTTTCGAATGCGCGCGTACCAAAATTTACTGTCGTGATAGGTGGCTCTTATGGTGCGGGTAATTACGGGATGTGCGGGCGGGCGTATCAACCGCGTCAACTTTGGATGTGGCCGAACGCGCGAATTTCAGTCATGGGTGGTGAACAGGCGGCGAACGTTCTTCTCACCGTAAAAGCCGATCAAATGTCGTCAGAAGAGCAGGCGGAGTTCAAACGCCCCATCCTTGAGAAATACGCGCAGGAGAGCTCGGCATATTACTCAACAGCGCGCATTTGGGACGACGGCGTGATTGATCCAGCCGACACAAGAAAAGTTCTCGCGCGTGGCATCAGCGCGAGTTTCAACCGTCCGTGGAGTGAACAAACAAAGGGCGTTTTTCGAATGTAAGCGCGAGGATCTTATGTCAGAAGTTATTATTTCGAATGAAAATGAAATTCTTACGGTAAAACTCAATCGCCCCGAGCGCCACAATGCGATGACGCCGCTCATGATTCGCGAGTTGACCGAAGTTTTTAAAAATGCCGGAGCCGATCAAAACTTGCGCGCCATCGTGTTGACGGGATCGGGCCCCAGTTTTTGTTCAGGTGGCGATTTGGAGTGGATGCGCTCCACGATCAAGTACAAGCTCGAAGAGAACC
>DAIDJH010000084.1 GCA_027451425.1 Bdellovibrionales bacterium
TGGCACAAAGGAAGTTAATTCTTATAACGGGTGCGTCTGGGTGGTTGTGCTCGCGGCTAGTTTCATTTATTGCCGGTTCACCAGATTACCAAGGTGCTCAAATCCGCTGTCTATTGTTGCCCGGTCAAGACGTACCGGAATTAAAATGGTCACCGCAAATCGAATTGGTTTACGGTGATTTACGAAATCCACCAGATTGCAAAAGATTTTTGAATAACGCGCAGGACGGTATTCTTTTTCATACGGCAGGCATGATTCATCCGCGTCGCATCTCAGAGTTATTCACAGTAAACGTGGGCGGGACGCAAAATTTACTCAAGGCCGCAATCGACGCCGATGTAAAAAGAGCCATAATTATGTCATCAAATTCACCTTGCGGGGTCAACCCGCATAATGGCCACGTTTTTGATGAGTCTGCAGAATTTAACCCATACATGGGCTATGGTAAATCAAAAATGTTGATGGAAAAATTTGTGCGACAAGTTGCGGGCAGCGGGAGAATTGAAACCGTTATTATTCGCGCGCCGTGGTTTTACGGCCCAAACCAACCAGCGCGCCAGACCCTTTTCTTTAAAATGATTCGCGAAGGTAAGATGCCCATAATTGGGGGCGGTGAAAATCGGCGTTCAATGGCGTATATTGATAATCTTTGTGATGGGCTACTCTTGGCGGCAAAGAGTCCAAATGCGGCCGGTAAGACATATTGGATTGCAGACGAGCGCCCCTACACGATAAATGAAATTGTAACCACAATTTCCGTACTTTTATCGAACGAATTTAAATTATCGACGAAGAATTCTCAACCGCGCCTGCCGGGCGTCATTAGTGAAATCGCTGAGTGTGTGGATATGAGTCTACAAAAACTTGGGCTGTACAATCAAAAGATTCATGTGCTCTCTGAAATGAACAAGACAATTGCATGCTCAATAAACAAGGCAAAATCAGAGCTTGGCTATAATCCAAGTGTTGATCTCAAAGAGGGCATGCGTCGAAGCATCAAGTGGGTCCTAGAGAAAGGTTATGAGATATGAACCGAACAGCGTTGGTGACGGGTGGTAGTGGATACTTCGGCAGCCTTCTTGTGACTAAACTCTTGGAGCGCGGGTATGCCGTAAGAGTCTTCGATATCAACCCGCCAGACGAATCATTAAGCTCAGTCGAGGCAGTCATCGGTGATATCCGAGATTTGTCGGCGGTTACGGCGGCTTGTTCGGGTATCCGATATGTTTTTCATAACGTTGCGCAAGTTCCATTGGCAAAAGATCGTAAACTATTTCAATCCGTGAATTGTGGTGGCACCCGAAATCTACTTGAGGCGTCTAAAATTCAAGGGGTGCAGAAGGTAGTTTACACGTCGTCAAGTGCTGTTTTTGGCATTCCAGATAAAAACCCAGTCACAGAGGGCACGGCACCAAAGCCACTTGAGGCGTACGGCGCCGCTAAGCTCGAGGGAGAAAATCTTTGCCAACAGTACAGAAAAATTGGTTTGGATGTTACAATCATCCGACCACGGACAATAATTGGCCATGGCCGTCTTGGGATTTTTCAAATCCTTTTCGAATGGGTCTACAACGGGCAGAATATTCCTGTACTGGGCAGAGGCGACAACATTTATCAATTCGTTCATGCCGACGATCTAGCCGACGCATGTATATTGGCAGGCGAACGAAGGGGGGCGACACTTTATAATTGTGGTACCGACAAATATTGCACTATGCGAGAAACGCTTGAAGAGCTGTGCAAACATGCTGGTACAGGTTCAAATGTGAAGTCTATCCCTATGTGGCCCGCCGAAGTGGGGATGAGGCTAACTGGCGCCATGGGGCTATCGCCACTTGGTCCCTATCATGCCCTGATGTACGGCAGATCATTATATTTCGACATAAGAAAAGCGCAAGCGGAGCTAAATTGGCGACCCGCATACTCCAATGCAGAAATGTTTAAGCAAAGTTATGATTGGTATGTAATCCACCGTGAGGACTTGCGAGGCCCAGATTCGAAAAATAGAAGCCCACATCGCTCTAACGTGAGGGAGGGAGTGCTCTCGCTTGTTAAGCACTGGGTTTAAATTAGCAATTGTTGTTAGAACTTGCGCTCTGAGTGTAGTTTTCGTATTGTTCAACGACAAAAAGTCTCGGGAGGGCAATCGTGACTCTTAACAAGAATATTTTTGAAGATTTATTCGTGCTTGAGCTGGCCAATAACCATTGGGGGCGCGTAGAAAGAGGCCTCAAAATCATAGAGGATTACTCAAAGATAGTTCGATTCAATAACGTTAGGGCTGCCATAAAGCTACAGTTTCGCGACGTCGACTCGTTTATTCATAAAGATTACCGACATAGAACAGACCTTCGTTATGTTAAAAAAACGTTGGAGACGCAACTAACCAAAGAAGAATACGTTCGTATGGTCAGGGCTATCAAGGCCGGCGGCTGTTTGACGATGGTTACCCCATTTGATGAAAAGTCTGTCGACATGTGTGTAGAACTTGGGGTTGAAATTATTAAAATTGCAAGCTCTGACATTAACGATTGGTTTCTGCTCGAGAAAATCGCGACGACTAAAAAGCCTGTTGTTTGTTCGACCGGAGGCTCTTCACTTAAGGATATCGATGACTTGGTCACCTTTTTTGAAAATAGACAAATCCCGCTCGCAATAAATCATTGTGTCTCAATATACCCGTCAGAGGACAGCGAGCTAGAAATAAATCAAATTGATTTTCTAAAAAACCGTTATCCGAACACGACGATTGGGTTTTCCACTCACGAATATAACAATTGGGAATGGACGGTAATGATGTCCTACGCGAAGGGAGCGCGCACATGGGAGCGTCACATCGACATTGACGATGGGACAACAAAGGTGCCCGCATACAATTCTTTGCCGGAACAGGTTGATGTGTGGTTTCGAGCATATAAAAAGGCCAAGGAAATTTGTGGTGCGCCGGGAACGCAAAAGCGAATTCCACCCGAAAAGGAAATTCGCTATTTGGACAAACTCGTTCGGGGCGTCTACGCAAAAACAGATTTGCCGGCGGGACATCGGTTAACCGATGAATCATGCTATTTAGCGGTCCCCTTGCTCAAGGGGCAAATTTCATGCCGCGAATTCATGCGTGGCGAGGTGCTAACTAAGCCCATTAAGAAGGATTCGCCGATTCATATCGATGATATTGAAAGCCCTTACGCCGCTGATTCAGATCTAAAGCGGATGATTTACGATCGCGGTCTTGATCCAAATGCCCCGGTTGGTGCGGATTTTCAACATGGGACACAAGCCGTAGCAAATGTGGCGACGGCGACTAGAGATATGCGACATTAGGCAAGTTGAGATATTATTGAGAAAGCAAACGACTTTTTGCCCGCCACAGTTATCTCACGCTTCTCGAGCGCTAGAGGTTTTAGCCCGCAGGCGTCCAACAGCCTCCGCAAAGATTTTTCACTAAAAAAGTTGATGTGTTCGTGCCAATGCCGTTTGATATGAGCTGCGTTTCTGGCGACAGTGTTTACGCGCATAAGCTCTTCAAGCGGCACTTCAATATATAGCGCTGTCTTTGAGCTCATGACTTCGACAATTTGCCGGAGATGTTCAATGGGGTAACTCACATGCTCAAGCGTATGACTTGAAACAATGAGATCGTAAGAGCCCTTTGATAAACTATTTAAATTTAATCTCTGGGCTCCTTCTATCAGGGGGCTCGCTGAGATATCGTATACAAAGTGGTGGCGTGCTTGTTTGTGAAATGGTGTATTGGCCCCAGTTCCGCCGCCCCAGTCAAGTATAGATTCCGGGACGGCAATGTATTTCTGAAGAAATATCTCAGTTTCTGGAATATGTGTGCTTTCTCCCATAAGTCTGAGGTTGCGCTCTCGATAGCCGGGCTCGAAAAACTCGCGAAGGCTTTCATATTCTAATTCACGATAATTACGATAAAGAGCGCCCATTTCATAATCGTCAAATCGCATATCCAAAAAGAGCGCATCGCAATTCAGACAGTGCATGGTGCTGCAAATCGAGTAGGCATTCCCTATTTTTAAATCGCGTAGTCCCCATTCTGCTGTGATCTCCACGGGGTCCCAGTCGAAGACCCTTTTGGCGACAAAGGGCATCAAGACGGCGGGTGTTCTTTCAAGCCGAGTGCTTTCACAACAAACACACGAGTCCGCGATTTTCATTTTATAACCTCGCTATTGAGTTCTGTCGCTTTTGGATAGTGGCGTCTCTAATTCTGCGCCAGATTGAGCGCAGTTTGGTAAACATATTTTCCGAACAAAGTTTTCTGGCACAAAAACAACCCACGCGTTGAAAAGTGTCAAACGGTTCCTCAACAGCAATCGATATGCCAAGCAAATAACGAAATGTACGCCTCAGAATGAAGTCCCGATCGCCGTTAAAACAACAGTGATATAATTGAGCCATATAGCTGTTAGCATTGAGGCCCGTCGTGGCTTCTATAAGGCGGCAGGCACCTACCGGATCAATTTTAAATGCTTTGTGTATCAAGCTGGTCGCGACATGAAATCGCCGGAGCATTACGCCTCGGTTGGTAAACTGAATCGCAGCCCCGACAAGCGCGGAAGCCAGGTCATCGCATTGTCGATCCGCCGGCAGGAATAAATTTAAAAATTCCAAAAGTAGTTCCTGGTCGGAATATTCCAAAATCGATGAAAACAGGCGCTCTTCACTAAGACCCAGCTTGAAAAATTCTTCTGTTTGTCGCCGCCGCCCGTACTTGCTATATAGTCGATCATTCGCACCATGAATTCGGATGCTCGAAAGCGCATCGCCCATAACGCAAAATTTAACGGAAGGATTTAGGATAAGATCTTTCCAAAAAAAGGCGTCAGAAATTCGCGGATAAAATGGATCCCCAAAAGAACACTGACGTGCGATAGAGGTTTTTATCATAATTGTAGACTGGTGTAAGCGAAGGCCCGGAGCCTTAAACATATCGAGTAAGAGTTCTGCCCGACTCACGTCGGCGGGCATGGGCCTAGTATTTACGGCGTCAGAAGAACCCCGATAGGGATCGCCGTAGGCATTAATGAAATTAACATTTGTAACTAAAAAATCTAAGTTGTCGCGCTCAATCTGAGTTAGCCCTTTTTCAATTTTCTGAGGAGAATAAAAGTCGTCATCGTGTAGTACGGCCATGTATTTAGTTGTTATCGTTGGCAGCAGATTTATGCGAAAGCCCATTCCGTAGGTGTTCTCTTTTTCTTCGTAAATTTGAACATCTTCGCCGCGGACGGCATCGCGGATCAGGGCCCGATAGTCTGCGGCGCACCCGTTATCGTAAATGACAACACGCATTTTATCTCGCGCAGTTTGGGATAAAACGGAATCAAGGGCATCCTTAAAATAGCGTTTGTGCGAGTAACAGGAGATTACAACTGTGACTAAATCATCCTTAATTTCCAAGAACCCACCTTTTCTATTGGTAAGTTAGCCTATTGTGGGAGTACTCCGCTGTCTACATTCCAGCATTGACCTGTGACGGTTGAAGCACCTTCGCTCGCCAGAAAAACACACAAAGCGCCCACATTTTCGGCAGTTGGCAGTCGATTGAGCGCGGCATTGCTGCTGGTGAATGCCTTTAGGAATTCGTCAACTTTTTGACCCTGCGCAGGTGAGTGTGAATATGTCAATGTTTCCAGTATCATCGGAGTTTGAACAAACACCGGACATATGGCGTTGACCCGAATGTCAGAGGGGCCGAGCTCCTTTGCTAAAGCTTGGGTCATCCCATTGACTGCGAACTTTGATGCACAATAAGCGGAGTTATTGCTACTGCCACGTTTACCGGCCAAACTTGATATATTTATTATACACCCTCCGGACTTCATCACGGACGCCGCTGCTTGACATCCCCAAAACGTTCCCGCAGCGTTGGTGTCATTTAGTAAGCTCCAGAATTCTTCATCAATTTCGGCAAGCGGCTTCCAAATTGAAACGCCCGCACAATTTACATAAACATCGAGGCGTCCCGTCCATTCGAGAGCCGAGTTTACAAGTCCAACGTGATCGCCTCGCTTGCGAACGTCGCAATATGAAATTTTCGTGTTGTGCCCGTAGTTTTTGTCCAAATTTTTTCGTGCGCCGATGAGAACGTGGTCACCCATTTGTTGGAACGCTTTAACAATACCAAGTCCGATTCCAGTTGTGCCACCGGTTACAACAATTGTTCTTTTTTGAGTCATAAAATTTTCCTTTAAATCGTCATTGCAGAATATCCGCCGTCAACACGGATATCAGCTCCAGTTACGAACTGTGCAGCATCTGAGGCAAGCCAAAGAGTGGCACCGATGAGTTCATGGGGCTCCCCGTAGCGTCTCATGGGTGTGTGGCCTAAAATCTGACTTTCACGCTCTGGGGTTATGAAATTCTTCCTGTTCCATTCGGTGGGGAAGAAACCCGGGCGCAACGAATTAACGCGAACTCCGCATGGTGCTAATTCTCGCGCTACGTTTTCGGTCAGATTTCGCAATGCCGATTTGGATGACGAATAGGCAAAGGCCTTTGAAAGCGGAGGCTCGGCGGCCGTAGAAGTGATGTTAATAATTGAGCCGTAGCCGATTTCTTTCATTTTTGCGCCAAAAACCTGACATCCGAATAGGGCGCCTTTTACGTTAACGGCAAAAATGCGTTCCCATTCTTGTTCAGTAATTTCAAATAACGGAGTGGGTGCATTGATGCCCGCGCCGTTAACTAGTACGTCAACGCGGCCAAAACGATCTAATGTAAAATTGAGTACCGATTCGTGGTCAGACTTGCAAGTGACATCCGCCTCGCAAGGTACTGCTTTGCCTTGCATGCCGATCAAATTTTGGCATTGGTCTTCAGCTTTTTTCTTGTTGGAGTCGACAAGAACAACAGAACAGCCGGCTTGGGCAAACCCTGTTGCAATCGCGCCGCAAAGGAGACCGCCTGCGCCGGTGACTACAGCGACTTTACCGTGCAAATTGAACAAATTTTCGATATAGCCCATAATTGTGCCACTCCCCAATTTTCAAGGTTACGAATGCATTTTTTACGCTTATGATGTAAATCCGCTCAAAAAGCAATCCTTACTGTGGGGCCGCTATGAAGGTGCGTGTTGCAGATTACATTGTTGATTTTCTAGCTAAACGAGGTGTCCGACACGTTTTTTTGGTGACGGGCGGCGGCGCTATGCACTTGAACGACGCCTTTGGTCGTTGCAAACAAATCGATTATGTTCCGTGCCACCACGAGCAGGCCTGCGCGATCGCGGCCGAACACTCGCTCGACATTGACGGCCAAGGAGGTGCGCGAAGGCAGCACGGCCTCGGTGTTGGCTCGCCGCAATCGACGAGGCGATGGAGCTTCACCGACTCCTGCAGCGGGAGGAGTGGGATT
>DAIDJH010000085.1 GCA_027451425.1 Bdellovibrionales bacterium
ACGATTGCTTCGAATCAGATGGACACGACAGGCTATGGCGGCGCAAACGCCTACTACACACTTCAAACGGGTTGCACTTACAATATGTCACAAGACGGTTATGCCGGCTCACCGACCGCTCCCAATGCTTGCAATGGCGGAGTGATCAATTTTATAACCCCGGTGGCCCCTGGCAAATCGACCTACTTCGGCCTCGAAAATGCATTGAGCTCAGCAACGGCCTGCCTATCCACGCAAGTGAACTAACTGACCGCCTGACTGGTATTTATGGAGCCAATCCAGCGCTACACAAAGTTTGCCCATTTGGCAGACAAACCTTGGCCCGCGGTACGATCGTGGCGGGTGGTATCGTGGCATCCGGGCAAACATCCTTCGCGTACGACCATGCTTCATAGTCGGTTTTCGCGCAGACGGTAAAGTCGTGCACGGTGTTATCTTCAGTTGGACAAAAAACTTGGCAAGTATAACCCGCCGAAACCAGCCCCAAATGATTACACGAATTCGACGATGACTCACACCGGGCAACTCCCGCCATCATCGAATATCGCACAGCGACTGCGTCGGAACGATTGTTCTTCTGTTGGCACTCGGGATTTAACTGCGCCAACATCTGCGGCGACAAAACGGACATCGCACAATAAGTGACATTGATCTCTTTTAGAACCTCGTGAGTTTTGCTCGATTCGCAAGGTACTGAGCACCACCAAACTGCACGAAAAAGCCCATCGCACCAAGCCGTCATTGAAAATAAAAAACATGCGAGAAATAAAAACGAATATACCGTGAAAGCCGAAGTCACACGCGAACCCATATACCCCCCCTGCGTTTTGTACAGACTATGCCTTGGACGAATACTACAGCTCCTAACAATCCTCAATAACCAAATGGCCGAGATTAAAATGAACCCGCGCTAGATCGGCATCTGCGCAACAGCATAGTCGATTATTTGTCTGGAAATACTGATTGACGGAGGCAATTCAGGCAAGCAATGACCGTCAAACCAAGCGGCATCTGTCAGTTCACTTCTGTTGATTTTTATTTCGCCACTTTGCCACTCACCAATGAAGCCGACCATGAGCTGAGACGGAAAAGGCCACGGCTGACTGCCGAAATAATGAATCGCGCCAACGTGCAAGCCGACTTCTTCTAGCACTTCACGACGAAAGGCTTCTTCTAGAGTCTCACCGGCCTCAACAAAACCTGCGATGCAACTGTAGAATTTGCGCGGGGCAAGGCCCTTTGCGAGCAAGATTTGGCTCTGCCGCCCTAATCGTTTTTTTAAAATCACACCGATGACAGCAGGAGAAATAGTCGGATAGTAATTCTTCGAGCAAACACTACAAATCTTAGCGAATTCTTCTGAGCTCAACTTGAGATGAAGCCCGCAGCTCGCACAAAATTTTGTTTGCGAAAACCACTGAATCAACTGCAGGCCACGCAAAAATTCAGGCAAAGCGTCTTGTGCCAAATCAAGCGCTCCACGACTTGTCACACGAGAAAATCGCGCATCGTCTATTTCTAGGTTACGAAGCTCCATAAAATAAATCTGACCGACCTGCAAAAGTTCCGTTTCAAAACTTTTGCCGAGCTTATCATTTAAAAGAAATTCTCCAACCAATGGGAGTCGTCTCGCGCTTGAATCGACAAGAATTTCGCCACCCACCATCAAAGCTACTGGCCACTCTGCATGGAGAAGGCTCATTTCACGCGGTAAACTTAAAATTCGAGTGGAATTCATAAATTGCTCACCTCGCATTTTACGGCAGCCAAAAAGCTTTTCACTTGGGCCAAGACTCCACTGGCCATTTTGCAGACCCGCTCAACTGCGCAGAATTCCGATCGTATAGAAAATCCAAGCCACAATCAGTGACAATCCCCCGAGCGGGGTTGCAAAACCGACCACGACGGGCGCACCGAAAGTCAGCCAGTAGATACTCCCCGAAAACAACACAATGCCCACAACAACTAGCCATGCCGACCACCTCACAAGACGAGACTCGACGATGCAGGATGTGAGTCCAATGACGAATAGACCGAGCGTATTGTAAAATTGGTAGCGCACTCCCGTATCGAAAATGTCGATTGCGTTCGCCGACAAACGCGACGGAAGGGCATGCGCGGCTAAGGCACCAAGAATAGTGGCAAGCGCGAAGAGCAAACCCGCCACTGCAAGAATTCGCTTTTGATGTCCAAGAGGTCTATTCATAAGAATAACTTCAACCTATTTCATGGTCGGATCGGCGCCGGTAGCGCAATAAGATAAACAGGATTCCAATCCGGATTTCAAGGCTTAAGTTTACTACCGCCGAGTTAGGCGAAATCACCGCGGCCAGCGTATTCGCCTTTTCTCGGGAGTAACGTTTTTCGGCTCGATGTCTAGTTGTTAGACAAAATTTCTTGTGTGACGTTTGCTCAATAATTACATTTTCGGCAATGGTATTCATCGCTTACTGGTCATCTGAAATCGGCATAAATCTTGTACTTAGATGAAAAGTATGAAAACACTTATCTACGCAACGATTAGTATGATGGCGGTCGCGGTCCTTGCAGGCTGCGGTTCGAAGAGCAATAACAATTCGTATCCCTATAATAACCCGTATGGATACAATCAATATGGTGGCGGCAGTTGCCTACCCACGGGAGTCCCCGTATCGCAAGCCCTCTGCCAACAATACGGATACTCTTTTAATGGCAGTACATGTGTAAGCCCACAAGGCCAAGTGATAACTCCCGGCAGTTGCACCACCGGAAGTTACTACGGTAACGGTTACACCGGTGGTTACGGTAACGGTTACACAGGTGGTTATGGCAACTATGGCGGTTACCCAGGTTACACTGGATATTCGGGCTACTACTATGGCTCAACTACGCCATATGGATACCCCACTTACATCCCAACAATGCCGATATACTAAACCTGCTTAACAAACTGCACGTCGAGAGAAATATTAATATCGTCGCCAACAAGAACGCCGCCGGTCTCGAGAGCTGCGTTCCAAGTTAAACCGAAATCTTTGCGTTTGATCTTGGTGGTGCCTGAAACGGCCATCTTGATATTACCCCACGGGTCTTTAACCTCTTCACTTGGACTTTCCATTTCTAATACGACTTGCTTTGAAACACCATGGATCGTCAGATCGCCAATCACCTTGAAACCACTCCCCGACTTTTCAAGCTTATGCGATTTAAAGGTAATCGAGGGGTATTTTTCGACGTCGAAGAAATCCGCGATTTTAAGGTGAGCATCGCGCTTTTCTTCTCTGGTGTTAATGCTGCTCGCTTCAATCTGAACATCAATGTTGAACTTGCTGGGATTCGCCGGATCGTAGCTCAGCTTGCCGCTCAGTTTTTCAAAACCACCGTGGACTTTCGCAATCATCATGTGCTTGACGCTAAAAGATGCGCTCGAGTGGGATGGATCAATTTGGTATGTGTTCATATGGACCTCCTTGGAGTTGGTTGCTGTTTCATTCAATGTATCGGTATTTTTCATTTTTTATTAGATGGATAAATGTAGAAATACTTTTCATTGTATTGCATAATAATAACCATGGACCTCAATGAAATCGCCGTATTCATCAAGGTTGTACAGGTTGGTAGCTTCAGCGCTGCGGCAAAGCAATTGGGTATGCCCAACTCCACCGTCAGCAGTAAAATATCGTCGCTGGAAAAACGCCTTGGCACCACATTGATTCGGCGAACCACCCGCCGCCTAAGTGTAACCGCCGCTGGGGATGCTTATTTTAAAAAGTGCCTGAATGGCTTGGAAGAAATCAAATCCGGCGAAGATGAAATCGCCGCCATTCAGGATGAACCCTCGGGCCTGTTGCGAATAACCGCGCCAGTGGAATTGGGATCGAGTGTCCTACCATCAATTGTTGCCGCCTACTCACAGCGCTATCGAAAAGTTTCCGTAGAAGTCATCTTGACCGACCGGCGAATTGAGTTACTCGCAGAAAACGTGGACCTCGCCCTTCGCGCGGGCCATATGAAAGACTCCACCCTTATCGTGAAAAAACTGGGAGAAGGGACCTTCGCTCCATTCGCATCACCCAAATATCTCAAGCGCTCAGGTAAGATCTCGCATCCACGCGAGTTGCGAAAGCACGAATGTCTGCACTTCACGCCTCGCGGTGCCGAAACATGGCAGTTGGTCGGCCCGCATGGCACGCTTCACGTTTCTGTACCTGGCCGAATTGTCATCAATGACCTCAATATGATCAAAAGTTTAACTGTAGCAGGAATGGGCATTGCGTTGTTGCCGCCGTTTTTCTGTCGAAATGAATTGGCCTCAAATAAACTCGTCCCCGTCCTGCCGGGATGGGCAACTGCTGCATCCCCGATTCATTTCGTATACCCCGCCCAAAAATTTGTAAGCGCAAAATTGAGCGCCTTTATTGCCCTTGCGACGGATCCAATACGCGAAGCGCTAGCAATCAAGATCCCAATTTGATAAATCTCCCAAACTTGTTACAGAAAAAATATGCAGCAGCTTTAATCTGAGGACTTAAAAATGTTCACGCCTGCAGTTGTCGAAATTTCCGCCATCGCCGCCATCGTTTTAATTGCGACAACATTTCGTACAACGTTTGGTTTTGGCGAAGCTTTGATTTCCGTACCGCTGCTGGCATTGTTTTTGCCCGTGCAGGCTGCCGCTCCAATCGCCGTATTCGCTTCAATAATTGTCGCCGCGACATCGGTAATTTTGGATTGGCGGCATATCCAGCTTCGGGGCGCAAGCCGTCTGATCGCCTCGACACTTTTTGGCCTGCCAATTGGAATTTTACTTCTGAAAATCGCCCCAGAGGGAATTATCAAAGGAATTTTGGCCGCTCTTCTCATTTTCTTTTCTGGATACTCACTATTGAGCCCAAAGCGATTTTCGTTGGCAGATGATCGATTGGCGTGGATCTTCGGTGTTTGCGCGGGAGTGTGTGGCGGTTCTTACGGTATGAACGGCCCACCCCTTGCGATTTATGGATCGCTTCGCCGCTGGCCGCCAGAGAAATTTCGCGCAACCCTTCAGGCTTATTTCTTAGTCGCAAGCTCTTTAGCTATGTGCGGTTATTGGTTTTCTGGGTTTTGTTCAGCAACAGAAGATCACTTTTTTCTGTGGGCATTGGCTCCCACTGTTGGCGGAATTTTGTTGGGGCGTCAAATCGGCCGTCAATCTAGCGAGCGATTTCATCGGCTCTTACATATATTCTTACTTCTAATCGCTGTCGGGCTAATCGCCGAAAGCTGTCTGAACTATAAGTGACCGCTAAGTTGACATTGACGTCACCCTACGATCCACTTATATCGTTAAACAGTTAAACAGTATATGAGGGGGGGAGTATGGGGATTCAATTTTCATCGAAACGTTTGTGTCAATCGTTAGCGGTAATTGTCGGCTTCAGTGTCGTTGCGGTAGCCGCCATGACTTTCGAACGCACTACGGAAATCAGCTCCGACCCCTACACGGCTCAATCACAAAAAACCGAAGTTGAACCTGATACGTATTCGTACGGCTCAACCCTAGTGACAGCTTTTCAAGTCGGGCGTTTTTCTGACGGCGGCGCTCTCGATATCGGATGGGCTACGTCGCAAGATAATGGCAAAACATGGCATCATGGGTTTCTCCCCGGCGTCACAAAATATCAAGACGGCGGACAATATGATCGCATTAGCGACGCTTCAGTCGCGTATGATGCTAAACATGGCGTGTGGATGGTTTCGTCTCTGGCAATTTACGATGGTAGTGGCAATAATCCATTCACAGGAGGCATGCAAAGCCCCGCAATTATCGTGAGTCGTTCAACCGATGGGATAAACTGGCAAAACCCTGTCGCCGTATACAGCGAAGGACAAACCGGCAGCCTCGATAAAAACTGGACAACCTGTGACAATTGGCCAAGTTCACCTTACTACGGCAATTGTTACACCGAGTGGGATGCTCCCGAAGCACAAAATCAAATCGCGATGAGCACCTCATCGGATGGCGGAATCACTTGGGGCGCCCCACTGCCGACAGCAGATCACGCCAGCGGCTTAGGCGGTCAGCCTGTTGTTCAACCTAACGGCACGGTTATCGTCCCAATTGGCGACGCCGATTTAGCTAACCTACAATCGTTCATATCAACTGATGGTGGCAAATCATGGAGTGCCACTACCCAAATCACCAATCTCGACGCCCACGATGTGTCTAATAAAGTGCGCACAGAACCTCTCCCGAGCGCGACCGTCGATTCTTCAGGAAAAGTCTATGTCGTTTGGCAAGATTGCCGCTTCGAAAGCAATTGCTCCGCCAACGATATGGTCATGGCAACTACGACTGATGGCTTAAACTGGACCCCAGTCGCTCGCATACCAACAGAGCCTGTTGGCAGTGATGTCGACCATTTTATTCCTGGCATCGCTGCTGATCGCGCTGTGCCCGCCGGCCAAGCTTCTCACCTCAGTTTGACGTACTACTATTATCCAAAAGCCGATTGCAGCGGCTCCGACTGCAAACTCCGCGTTGCGACTGTCAGTTCACTAGACGGTGGAGCAAGTTGGAGCCAACCCATCGCGGCTGGGCAATTGGCCGTCGATTGGAACGCGGTTCCCGCGACCACAATGGGAGTCATGGTGGGAGATTATATTTCAAGCTCATTTGTCGCCGATGGCGTTGCCTTACCGGTTTTTGCCTTAAGCACCGATGGCAAAGGCCTGACTATGAATTCAATCGTACCAACGCCGGCATCAACTCGTGATTTGGCATTCACGCCAGTCACATCTGAACCGGTGCGCGTGAGCGAAGTTCGCACGTTATCGGTTCCGCTAACGCCACAAAGAAAATTCTTGCGATTATTTTAGTATCATTATTTGAAGGCACTACATTGTTAGTGCCTTTTATGGGCATTTCTCAATCCCCATTTGCTTAGTTTTCATATCTAGAGCTGGCGATGAGTTTGCATGACTCCAAGATTAATGAAGTTTTGGAACGCGCTCCTTATAATTTCGTTTGCAACATCAATTTCGCACGCTGTCGATTTGACCGGTGAATTTATACAAACAAACCGACAGAGCCCGAACGGCAACCTATGCCCAGCCCCACTCACTGTACAAAAAATTAGCAATACGGCTGTAGAAGTGGTCGGGTCAATTCCTATGAATGTGGTAGGCCTCACCCCGTTCGGCGACGAAGGCGACTATATATTTACCAATATAAATCAAGGCGATCAGGTACGCGCGAACTCAACTCGGATAACTCAAACGCGCACTACCATGAACAACAATTCGATAGTATACAGTAAAAAAATTATGGAC
>DAIDJH010000086.1:0-268 GCA_027451425.1 Bdellovibrionales bacterium
TACTCTTGTGAATACAAAAGATGATCCGATTTCGGCTGTGACATCGTCGATCGAAGATGCGCTTCGGTTGGGCTGTGCGGCCATCGGTTTTACTATTTACCCTGGGTCGACTGAGCGAAAACGCATGTATGAAGAAATTGCCGTGGCGTCTCGACGGGCAAAAGACGCTGGTCTTGCCGTCGTGATTTGGTCTTATCCGCGTGGACGCGATCTTTCAAAGGATGGTGAGACCGCAATCGATGTGATCGCTTATGCCGCCCACATTGCG
>DAIDJH010000086.1:278-7289 GCA_027451425.1 Bdellovibrionales bacterium
GAAGCACAGGGTATTCGCGTTGACGACATGGCCCATCGGTCTAAACATGTTGTGGATAGTTGCTTCAGTGGTCGACGCGTGGTGATTTTCAGTGGTGGTCCGGCGAAATCCACTCCCGAAATTCTAGAGGAGCAGCGCGGTCTCGCCCGCGGCGGTGGTTTCGGAGCGATCATGGGGCGAAACGCATTTCAACGTTCGAAAAAAGATGCGATTCAACTGATTCACGACGTAATGGACGTTTACACCGGCCATGAGTGATCAACATGACAACCCCATAAGAGCAGAGAAGCGGCGCAAACTTCACGCCCTTCGCGAACAAGGGATCGCCCCGTACCCGCATACGTTTGAACAAAAAAATCACGCGGCAGAACTTCGCGATACATTTTCGCACCTCAATGCCGGCGATAAGCTTGAAAACGAAAAAGTAGTGCTCGCTGGTCGCATGATGACTGTGCGCGATATGGGTAAAGCGGCGTTTTTCAATTTGCGCGATCAATCGGGCTCAATACAAGTTTATATTCGTCTTCAAGATATTCCTGAGGCGGCGAAAAACGCGTTCAAGCTCACGGATATCGGCGATATTGTCGGCGTGAGCGGGTTCATATTTAAAACACAAAAAGGCGAGCTGTCGGTTCATGCGCATGATTTTCAGATTTTGTGCAAAACGCTTGAGCCGCTCCCTGAAAAATATCATGGGCTCGTCGATGTCGAAATGAAATATCGTTTGCGGCATCTCGATCTCATCATGAACGAAGATTCGCGAAAAGTATTTATCACGCGCTCGAAGATCATCAGCGCGTTTCGGCAGTTTCTCGACGCGCGCGGGTTTTTAGAAGTTGAGACTCCCGTTTTGCAACCCGTTTACGGCGGGGCGGCCGCACACCCGTTTTCCACCCATCATCGCGCGCTCGACATGACGTTGTATCTGAAAATCAGCCCGGAAATTTATTTGAAGCGCCTCATCGTCGGCGGCTACGAAAAAGTGTACGAAATTGCGACCAACTTTCGAAATGAAGGGATAGATCGCTCCCACAATCCTGAATTTCGCATGCTCGAATATTACGAAGCTTATACGGACTACAAATATCAAATGACTCAATTTGAAGAAATCATCGCGCATGTTGCGACGGCCGTGACGGGCTCAACCAAAATTAATTATCAAGGCAAAGAAATCGATTTTAAACCGCCATGGCGCCGGCTAACGGTTTACGACGGCGTTCGCGAATATGGCGGAATTGACCCCGAAACCATCAGCGACGCGGAATTGTTCGCGAAGTTAAAGGCTTTTGGCTCCGAGCGAGAAAAACCGGCTTCGCGCGGCGAGATGATAATGGAAGTTTTCGAACTCGTTGCCGAAAAGCATCTTTGGCAGCCGACTTTTGTATTAGATCACCCCATCGAAATTTCGCCCTTGACGAAATCGCACCGTTTGAAACCAGGCCTTGTCGAGCGATTCGAGCCGTTCGCGGCGTGCATGGAGATCGGCAACGCCTACACTGAACTCAACGATCCGGAAGAGCAACTCCGCCGTCTCAAAGAGCAAGAGTCAAAGCGTGTGATTGATGAAGAAGCGCACCCGCTCGACGAGGATTTCATGCATGCCATTGACGTTGGCATGCCGCCGACCGGTGGAGTGGGGATCGGGATCGAGCGAATTGTCATGATTTTGACCGACCAGCCGAGTATACGTGACATCATTTTCTTCCCAACAATGAAGATAAACCGGTGAATATGCGCACAGTGGTTAGTGCCGCGTATTTGGCGCTTTTTCTTGCGCTCGCGAGTGTCCATTTTTTGACAGCATGCGCACATAAGCCGACAAAAGCTTACACGACACAAGACATCGACACCCTTTTTATGCAGAAAAAATTGCGTCAGCCGATTCGGGTGGGTTCAAAAACAGTTTTTATTGATGCGCGTTCTGATTTTCAATATGCGATGTTGCACGCTCCGCAAACCATACACATACAGTGGGACGATTTCTCTAAAAACTCCAATCGCAATGAGCTCAAAGATGATTTAAGCCGTGTCACAAGCCGGTTGGCCCTTTTGGGCATTTCGCCTCAATCGAAAATCATTGTGTTGAGCGGCGGCCACTCAAGCTGGTTGCAGGCTGGGCGAGTCGCATGGGCGCTGTTGTACGTTGGCATTCCCGATGTGCAACTTGTCGATCAAAACGCTCTTGGGCTACGGTACTACAACGTTATGCCTCCCCCCCGGCCGAATGCTCCGCCGTGGTCGCCACATCCGGTCGATCGATTGATTTGCACGCCAGGCGAGTTGGCGAAATTGAGCGCAAACCCAATGCCTCACGAGCACGTGTTGGATCTTCGCGCATCGCGCGGGCCGCTACGCGCGAATCGGTTTTTTAATAAGCACGGTCGGCCAAATGTTGAAATGGTAAAAGTATTGCAAAAATCAGGATTTGATTTGGATGATCGTATCGTGGTCGTTTCAAATCATGGCTTGAGATCGGCCGCCGTGACTTATGCGCTTACAGTTATGGGTTATCGCGATGTGGGCAACTGCACGGGTGCGCATTAGGATGTGGCGGAAAAATTTAGGTAGGATCATGCGAGTCATCATCGGTTCATTAATATTTTTTTCTCTTGTGGCGTGTAATGGAGTTTTTTACCAGCCGGATCATGTTCAATATATCCAAATCAAACAAATACCGAAGAGCGAGCGGCCAGAGGACATTCGAATTCCCACGGCGGATGGGCAGTATCTCGATGCTTGGCACTTTTCTCCACGAATGAAATTTAGAGAGCGAAACGACACTGTCATATTGCACTTTCACGGCAATGCTCAAAATTTATCATCGCATTTTTTACAGCTTTTTTGGCTTCCCGATCAGGGATTTCACTACATTATAGTAGACTATCGTGGTTACGGTAATAGTGACGGGGTGGCGTCTCGGCAGCATATTTACGAGGATGTGAAAAGCGCGATTCGATATGCGCAGGGCCATTATAAAAATGTGATTCTTTATGGCCAAAGTCTCGGCGGAGCGGCACTTCTGGGTGGGCTTCTCGATATCAAAAATCGAGAGCACATCAAGGGCGTGGTTATTGAGGCCTCGTTTGCGTCTTATCAGCGAATTGCTCGTCGAAAGCTTGCCCATTTTTGGCTAACATGGCCGGTTCAATGGCTGGGAGATGTTTTAGTGACTGATACGTATGCGCCGTTAGGGAGGGTTCATGAATTGAGCCCGATTCCTATCGTTATTGTTCATGGTCGCGCTGATCGTGTGGTCGAGTTTGTCGAAGGCCAAGACCTTTATGCAGAAGCGGCTAGCCCAAAGAAATTTATCGCTGTTGGTGGGGCTAACCATTTGCAATGCCTGTCACACATTGAGGTTCGACATCAATTGGTTAAACTATTCGACCAATGGAGATCGATAAAATCGAATATCCCGACATCCCAAGACAGGCGGTTAAAGGCTAAATAGCGATTGCCGTACATAGCGATCTTCGGCAGACTAGTTGGACATACTTCCAACTATAAAGGAGAAGACTCAACATGAGAAAGTCGCTATACGGACTCTTCGTAATGAGCTTTGGAGTTGCGGTCGCAGCTCAGGCTCAAAATCAGACGCCACATCGGCAATATAAAAAACCTCTTGCGCAAGTGGTAAGCGGTCAAGGTTACGGACTAGCCGGATGCGGGCTCGGTTCTATCGTTTTTGGACCACAGCCGGGCCTGATTCAGGTGGTTGCCGCTACAGTAAACGGCACATCGTATAGCCAATCGCTTGGCATTACTTCCGGAACTTCTAATTGCGATATTCCACGCATGGGCGCACAAGCGGCTGCGTTTATTCATGTAAATAAAGAAGTCGTTATGAAAGATGCTGCTCGTGGGGGCGGCGAAACGATCAACGCATTGGCTGATATATTGGACTGCAGCGACGCCAGTGTCTTGGGCGCCAACATGCAGAAGAATTATTCGAACTATTTTGATTCAAAAAATAATTCATACGAAATTTCGCGGCGATTGCTAAAAGCAATCAAAACGAATTCCGCGCTTAAGGCCGTTTGCAAACCCGTTTAATTTAGGATGGAGAAAAGAACATGAATAAATTTGCTGCATTATCAATATTGTTCCTGAGCTTTGGCGCGTTTGCACAGCCAGTTGGACCCGCCGGCTGCGGTCTTGGCAACCAAATCTTTGGTGATCAAAATCAAGTACTCGCCGCTACGACAAACGACACGTCGGGCACACAAACGTTTGGAATCAGTTCCGGAACATCGAATTGCATAGATTCGTCTCGCATGGCTCAAATCGAAAACTATGTGGATGTAAACCGGGTGGCCCTGGCAAACGATATTTCACGCGGTCAAGGCGAAACACTCTCGGGCCTGGATAATCTCATGGGCTGCACAAATACGTCAGCGGTCAATGAGAGTTTGAAGAGCAACTACAGCCAGATCTTTCCGACACAGAACGCCCGTGCGGTTTATGTCACTCGACAAATTCAGCGCTCGATCAAAGAAAGTTCGGCGCGTACGGATTGTCACCTCGGCTAAATCGGCTCAACGGTAAAATTCAAGGTGAGGGTTGGTTGAATAACCAGCCCTTTTTTGATTTTCATGAACTATATTTTCTGGCTGTTTACCTCTTGGCTTTTGTTATCGTCGCCGGTCTATGCGTTGGCCGATTCGCGGAGTCTCATCAACAAGGCGCTCACTTTGCGGCTTAATTACGATCCGGTGTGGTTGCGATTGGGTCACTACCACAAACGACTTGGCATTTTGGGTTCATATTGGGAAAGTGATGAATCCGATGCCGATTTTTTTGTCGCCCCCGATGGCAAGCAGAACCCAACGTCCGAATTGATTGCTACAATTCGCGGATTTTTCAGCTCACACAAAAGACGATTAAGCCACTCACGGCCGTCAGAGACCGTGAAGTGCGAATTCCCAGCGCGATATTTTTATTTGATGACCCGACTGGGGATGCATCCAAGCGAGTTGGATTTCTCAGACTGCACCGATTATGTCGAATTTCGCGATCGCACCAACGCGAACTCTGTCACAGTCGTTTTTTCATCCTATTATATGGGGAACCCGGAATCGGTATTTGGCCATACACTTTTGCGGCTGAATCAAGCCGATCCGAACTCTGAACATTCAGCTCTGCTTGATTATGGAGTCAACTATGCGGCGGTGCCAAATACATCCAATCCAATTCTTTACGCGTGGGACGGCCTGTTCGGAGGGTTCCGGGGTGAATTTGCAAGCATGCACTATTATTACAAAGTGCGCGAGTACAATGATTTCGATTCTCGTGATCTTTGGGAATACGATATCAATCTAACTCCCGCCGAGGTAGCGCAGCTCGTGCGCCACATCTGGGAGCTCGGATTTGCATCATTTCGTTATTATTATTTAACCAGCAATTGTTCATACCAACTGATCGGCGCACTCGACGCGGCCGTGCCGCGACTGAATCTTGAAAGCCGAATTCCATTTTGGGTGATACCGGCTGACACAATTCGTGCCATTTACAACACCCCAGGATTAGTTAATAGAGTTCGCTTTCGACCTTCTTTATATCGACAATTTGAATCTCGGTACAAGCTTTTGAGTTCTAGAGAAAAGTCTAAGCTTCGCGAATTGGCGTTATCAATACGACACGATCAAAGAGACTCCGCCAAAATTAAGCGTGATATACTGAAAATTAAGGATGCCACGGTGATGGATGCGGCACTGGATTATATTGACGCCCGTTTTGGCAAGGCACTTCTTCGTAAAGATCCAAAAATTTCGGAGATGAAACAAGAATTTCTCATCGCGCGCAGCCGATTGCCCATTGCGAAACCGCCACCGGAGATTAGTGAACCCAATTCCGCTCCGCATCTTGGGCATGGAACATTTCGCTGGTCCATCGGTCGTGGCACGGAGACCTTGCCTTCGACAAATGACGGTTTTACGGATTTGAGCGTTCGATTTGCTCTGCATAGTGAAGTGGACCCAACGATCGGATACCCACCGCGATCGGATGTCGAGTTCATGCACATAATTGGTCACATTTACGATGCACAACCTCGATCGAGCGTTTCACCGAGACAAAACCTCGACCCTGAAATTGAGGAAGTGCGCTTGATCGAGGTGCAGAACCTAGTCCCGTACGACAGTAATTTTCCCCATTGGTCTTGGAAGTTCCGCGTTGGCGGTGAAGAAACACACGACACTGCGCTTTGTTCCCGCTGTTTTTCTGGAGTGAATGAAGCTGCGTTCGGCCTTACATGGGTCCCGAATTTTATTTCCAGCCTCACCGCGTACGCGCTGGTTGATAGTCAATTAAATATAGGCGACTTTCTCGGTGGGAGCGCGAGCCTCGCAATCGGGCCTATGGTGGGGTTTCGCCAAGTTTGGAATCCTAGATTTGTATCAACTCTTGAAGAGCTAAGTTTCGTCGAGATTCATTCGGCTGACAGGATATTTGGTTCGAGATTTCGGTTTGACACTGAATATTCGCTAATAAATAATTTGAGTTTTTTCATGTCTGGAATGTGGATAAGCTCACCGACGGCTGGTGGGCAAATGATTGAAGCCGGTCTGCGGATTTTCCGTTGAAATCTGTTCGCTCCGACACTCATGCCTTGAGCGCATTTCGGCGGCGGCTAAACGCTAATCGAAGTCATAATTAATGCCGGCCGAGACCGCGGTGATATTGGGGTACGGTTGCCCCGTGCTGTCAGTGCCTTGAGTGGTGGAATATGAGACCGAAAGCGGCGTTGAGAAGTTATCCGTCCAAAAAATTTCGCATTTGAGAGTGTAAGCGTTGGAGTCGCTGCCGTCGAACGCGAGCTGGCTTTTTTCAACCTCGGCTCCTAAATCGAAATAGGTGAATGAATAAGTGGCACTCAAACTCTGCGAAGTGTTGATGAATTGTTCGGTGAGAGCCTCGTAGTTGCTTAAGTCTCTAGAGAGGCCCTTGAGCGATGTCAGGTAGGTAAAAGTCGGCGAATAAGAATGCGACTCCACATTGGCGCTGAGATGCCAA
>DAIDJH010000087.1 GCA_027451425.1 Bdellovibrionales bacterium
TGGTTGAGCGTGGGCACAACGTGCATTCTATAAATGCGATCGGAGAAGATTAATAACGGCCACCGCCGGAACGACCACGGCCGAATCCACGGCCATTGCCGTTGCCAAAGCCGCGTCCGCCGCCGCCACCGCCAGAGCCACCGGAACGGTTTTCTTGCGGTCTTGCTTCAGAAACATTGAGTGCGCGACCATCAACCTCTTTGCCATTCAGCTCATTGATACATTTCGTAGCTTCGTCGGCATTCGACATCTCGACAAAGCCAAATCCTTTGCTGCGACCTGAATCACGATCCGTAATGACTCGCGCCGACTCGACGGCACCGAAGGGCGTGAACATCGTGCTTAACCCTTCAGATGTCACAGAATACGCAAGATTACCAACATAAAGTTTATTACCCATAAATACCTCCTCAGGCTGGGGTCGCGATGGAGGCAAAGAACCGAATGCTCAAGGACTTCAAATGCGACGAACTTTTGGTTGCTATGCCTATAGCATAAATCCGTTAAAAAAACGCGATTTATTCTTAAAGAGTAAAGTCATTTGCGAAAAAATCGTCCTTGCCGGCCAGGACGATGCTGTTTTGCCTGTCTTGCCTTCTTTGCCATCTCCGGCAATGGCAATCCCATCTTTCGCGCGATATGCGCCCAATCATGGGTCTCTTCAGGGGTCACAAGCGTCATTGCCCGCCCCTCTTGACCAGCTCGCCCCGTACGCCCTATGCGGTGAATGTAATCTTCTGCGTTCATCGGAATATCATAGTTAATCACATCCGAGATTTCCGAAACATCCAATCCACGGGCCGCAATATCTGTGGCAACCATCACTCGATACAAACCGGATTTGAAACCGCTGATCGATTTATTGCGTTGCCCCTGACTGCGATCACCGTGAATGCGCGTGACCGCGACGCCATATTCTTCAAGATAGCGCGCCAACCGATCAGTACGATGTTTCGTGCGAGTGAATACAATCACTGAACCTGTGGCCGCATTGATAAGGTCGAGCGTACGATCGTTTTTATCGGCCACTGTCACCGAGATCATCTTTTGCGCAATCACCGCAGGCGGCAATTGGTTTTTACGCACCTCAATTTCAACGGGATTTCGTAAAACGCGCCCGGCAAGTTCGCGAATTTCTTTCGGGAAGGTCGCTGAAAATAGCAATGTCTGTCGCTGCGAAGGAATTCTACGAATCACTTCGTTTACCTGTGGCGCAAAACCCATATCGAACATACGATCGGCTTCATCCAAAACCAAATGACTGAGTTTTTTGAGGTCCAACGAACCACGACGAAGGTGATCAACCAATCGGCCGGGCGTGGCAACGATGATTCGCGGCCGGCGCGCGAGCTGTTTGAGTTGTTTAAATAATGGTGCGCCTCCGATAACGACGGCGAAATTCATTTCTTGTGCAAATTGTGTAAACTGTTTCACGACGTCACTAATCTGAGTCACCAGCTCACGCGTAGGCGCCAAAATGAGTGCTTGCCTTTCACTGTCGGCTAATAAATGGGAAACCACTGGTATTAAATAAGCTGCTGTTTTACCCGACCCCGTCTCCGCCAACGAGATCGCATCGACGCCCTTTAAAATAATCGGGATCGCTTTTTCTTGAATTGGAGTTGGTGTGGTAAAGCCCATCTTTGTAATCGCTTTTGCGACAGGCAAGCTCAGCGACATGTTTGCAAACATCGGAGAAACATTCATAGTTTTAGCCCTTTGACTGAAGAGATGCAGGAAAAGATAAAGAGTGTGGGTAGTTCTATAACACGTCCGCCGAAATAACAACCTTTTCTAAATTATAGTGAAATATCGCCATATCTCGCAAAAATGGGCACACGTAATAGAAACTCCGCAATGCACGCAAGAGGCGCGGAACTAGAGCTTAAATAGTTTGAAATAAGTTGAAATGGTTGTATCGCCGCTCGGGCAAATAACACCGGTTGATGGCGATCGAATGGTGAGCTGATCCCCTCGAATTGTAAACGAATCTGCTGATTGTTCGGAAATTCCTTGCTTCACCTTGATTGAACGCCCTTCGCACGAACTGATTGCCGCAATGTTGCCACCAGCGTAGACGAGCCGACCACCCTGAATTTTGAAAGTATTGAACCTCTCCATTAAACAGGGGCCGGCGTCCATTGATATTCGCGACATATTATTTTCAATACTGAGCACTGTTGATTTGAAGCCGACTACCAGAGCCGATGCTCCACTTATTGGTCTACCACTCGCACACGATATATTCACAAGCCCCCAATCTCCCGACAGGGCCTCGAGCGAAGTTTCGTTCGTCTTGGCTCGGGAGTTGGTCTTTACCTCTTGCGAATGGGATGGGGAACAAGCCAATAACATTAAGATCGGTATAACCAAACTTAAATTTCGCATGCCAAGCTTCGTATCACACTGGAGCGAAATTTACCACGCGACTGTTTAACCTTGATACCGTAATGGCAAATCTTGATCCGTTTGGTTTGATGTCGCCGCATTTTTTCCAGTACTAACCTGAAAAATTCTCATGGTGTTGGTTTTCGCACCTTGGTGGACGGGCATGCCTAAGGTCATCACCACTTTGTCGCCAAGTTCGCAAAGCCCATACTGTACGAGTTTTTGTTCAATTTGCTCCATCGCCTCTTCACTGCTTTGGTAAGGATGGATCAACATCGTTTGGATGCCCCAGACGAGTTCCATCCGGTTCAAAGTTTCGGGGACGTACGTGACGGCGACGATCTTCGCACGAGGGCGAAAGCCTGAAATCAAAGTTGCGGTCTTGCCGGTGGTCGAAAGGCAAACAATCACCGGTGCGTTGATTTTCAACGCCGAAAGTGACGCACTTGCCCCGATGGCTTCGGCGACCTCCATAAATTCTTGATCCAGCGAAATGTCGTAATAAAGATCGCTCGAACGCTCGACCTCAAGGATGATCTCCTGCATAGTTTGAATACACTTAAACGGATATTTACCGCTGGCCGATTCAGCCGAAAGCATTAATGCATCCGAACCATCCAATACCGCGTTGGCCACATCCGTAATTTCAGCACGTGTCGGTCGCGGGTTTTCAACCATTGAATCCAGCATCTGTGTAGCGGTAATCACCGGCCGGCCCATCTCATTGCACATCGAAATGATTCGTTTTTGCGTGAGCGGAAGCAATGTCTGCCCAACTTCTACAGCTAAATCTCCGCGTGCCACCATTACCCCGTCACTCAGTGCGACGATGTCTTCTAAATTCTCCAGCGCTTCGAGCATTTCGATTTTGGCGATAACCCTCGTATTCGGGTTTTTTGCTTGGATAATTTCACGCAACTTCTGAATGTCACTCCCCTGACGCACAAAACTGAGGGCAACATAGTCAACTTTTTGTTCCAACCCAAATTCAAGATCGAGCAAATCCTTTTCGGTCATGCAATCAACTGGCAGCCGTGCCCCCGGTAAGTTCATGCCCTTGCGATCTTTTAAAATTCCACCAAACACCACTCGACATTTTACCTCTGTCGACGTCACAGAAAGCACGGTCAGCTCAAGCAATCCGTCATCCAGCAAAATACGAGTACCAGGTCCACATGATTGCGGGAGTTCCTTAAAATCGGTAGTGATAATTTTCTCGTCGCCGACTTCTAATGTCGTCGATATTGTGACCTCGGCGCCCTCTTTTAAAGTGACGGCGCCATTCTTCAATCGGCCGACCCGAATCTTCGGCCCCTGCAGATCCTGCAAAATGGCCACTGGAGCCTTGAACTCCAGCGACAATTCACGAATGTGACGGATGACCTGAAGGTGCTCCGCATGCTCGCCATGCGAGAAATTCAATCGCGCTACATTCATCCCAGCGCGAATGGCTTTTTCAAGGCTTTCACGTGATCGAGTAGACGGTCCAATAGTGGCGACAATTTTCGTGCGGCGATCTGCTAACATAGGTATTGCCTCGCGCTGTGAAAAATAAGCAGAGTCTCGGTCTATGCCTTTTCATTTTTCACAGTTGAGAGCAGTTGGTCCAGCTTTTCCTGGTTGCGTCGGCTCATTTCTTTCACTTCTCGTTCATGATCCATTTCGGCGATTCGAGCTTTTTCTTCGTATTTTATCTTTTGTGCGTCGAGCTCTTCGTTTTCTTCACGCTTCATCTCTTTTACCAATCGCTGATCGTGAACGTTATGCTCGCGCCGCTCGCGTACAAGTTGTTGATTCAGCGCCTCGATGCGTTCTTTATATTTGGCTTGCAAATCGCCGACCTGCTCTTGGTTTTCCATTTCTTGCTTTTCGGCACGAGCCTGAATCGCCCGCAAGGCATCCGCTTTGCTTTTGGTTAAGCCGTAGACCAAATCACGCTTTTTGTCTTCGTAGGCATCTTTTTGAACTTGCACATTTTTATCATAATTATCGCGGAGAAGTTTCTCCTGCCCTTGCTCGTTTTTGCGAATTTTATCGACGCGGGTATTGGCAAAATCATGTTCGTATTTCTCACGCAGGCTATTCTGCTGTTTCGCATCCTCCAGCGCTTCGCGATTTATTTCATTGTCCATATTCATTTGGCCTTGCAATTGGCGAGAGTTGGACGCCATCTCCTGATCGTACATGCGATGAATTTTTCTAATTTTGCTGGCATTTATGTCATTGTCATCCGCTATTGCCTGACGGCGAGCGTTTTCAAGATAATCTAATTTAGTTTGATATTCGTCACCCATATTTGAAATTTCACGTTTAGCCTTGGTCTCGGCGGCGAGCTCGTTTTCAGCATCTCGATTTCGTTCACGATTGAGCTGCAGCTTCAAATCGTTGATTTCGCGACCGATACGATCTTCAACTCGATCATGAAATTTTTGGTCAATTCCGCCTTGCTCTTGAAGATCCCGTTCACGCTGCTTCGCGTACCGGCGGCGAATGTCGTGAAGGTCTTCATTAAAGCCCTGGCGCGCATGCGCTAAGGATTCTTTGTGAGCTTCATCACGCATGAGAATGTTATTCATGTGCGCGTCTTCGGTTCTCGCTTTGTCACTTTCAAAGCGCCGTTCCTGATCGCGCAATTGCTGGTGATCGACCTGATACATTTCGCGATTTTCACTATCGAGCCTTCCCACCTGTTGATCGCGGCTCTCGCGCAATTCTTTTAATTCTTTTTCGTGTTGTTGGTTGAGCGCATTGCGAATGCGATTGACGTCGGCGCGCTCATCATGGCGAACCTGATCCAAGTCATCAGTGAACCGCTGATTTCGCTCTTCATTTTGCGCCTCCAACTGACGTTCAAGATCTTCGACTCGACTATCTTTATTTTCTTTGGTAAGGCGCAAATCCTCACTGGATACATGCCGTGCACGATCCAGTTTCGCTTGGTTTTCGGCCATTAATTTTTCCATCTGCCGCGCGTGCATTTTACGAAGAGAATCGACGGCATTCTGGTACGCCAGATCGCGACGAGTGATGGAATCCTGATGTTGTTCGCGAATGTGATCAACATTTTTTTCATTGGATTGTTCTATTTTGGCAAGTTCACGCTCGTGTCGTCTGTTGAGCGCGGCAATCTCCAAATTTTGCCTCTTGATCAATTCATCAATTTTCTTTTGATAACTCTTGCGCACGTCGCGCAGCTCATCGTTCTGCCGATTCGAGGAGTTCTTCGAGCCGATAATGGATGACATCCTGTCACCTCCATTGACTTTCAGTCTAACATCGACGGAAGTTTTACGGCATCGACCTAAAGTCTAGTTAACGTAATTTTGGGCGCGAAATCTATCGCGAAGCTTTTTAATTTCGGATTGGCGCTTGGCCCTTTGGCGAGCCCGATTTTCCTTTTCTTGTTCCGCCGACGCGATTTCACGTTGTACGACTTGCGTGTACCACGGGCCAACCTCTTGTGTCGCTTGTACCCATGACGACAAAAATTCGCGAATGTGCCGCTTCAATTCCGGCATATCATTTTGCGCGTAAACGCGCGTCCACACCCGCAGGAGTGTCACTACGCTCGGCGTATGCGGAAATTCCGTTCTGGCCACCCCAGCCGATGAAACTCGGCCAATGTCGACGGCCATAGCTTTCGGCAACAGCGTGCTTCTGTCATCGCCTCGCGGCCAGTACTGAAGGTCACTTGTTAAATTGATAATGTTTATACGCCGGTCTTGTGCGTTGACGAGAATCTGACCTCGCGTCATCCGCGCCTTGACATAAAGCGTTTTTATTAATATTGGCTGCGTCGCCCGAATCCAAAAAACTCCGCGAACCAAATGGAGCGTCGACGTATTTTTAGCGTGGAGTATAAGACTCGCCTCCGAAGACATCCTCAGCTCACCAAACGGCATGCGCAATAACTTTTTTTGGTTATTGTTAAGGTAGGCGCACGCGGAGTTTGACTTAAGGCTGAACACCCGCGACAAACACGCGCGCGGCAACTCAACCGGCGCAATCGATGCCGCTCTCACTCGAACGTCAACTGTGGATGCTAAAAAAAAAGCAATGAACGGCAGACTCCGCCTGGCCAATATGCGTTTCAATTTTGCTCCTGCCGAAACTTATTCTCAGCCAGCATAACCAAACTCGGGTTCGAAAAGGATTTCATGACCGTTTGATAAAGATTCGCGGCATCTTGATGGCGCCCTTGATCTTCATAAATTTTTGCAATTCGAATTAACGCATAGCCGGTGAGTTCATTGTCGGGATACAGACTCAACATTTGATTGGCGTAATCGATCGCTTGGTCATTTTCACCGATATTGAAACTTCCGTTGACGATCAAGAACATCGCCTTCGGCACATCGTCGGAATAAGGATGGTTCTGAATAAGCGCTTGAAAAATATCATTCGCTTGCTCGTAGTGCCCCTTGTTGTACTCGCGGATGCCATCTTGAAAAACGGAGTGCGCCGTTTGAAAACCAAGTTGATCGTTGGATGGCTCCTGCACGACACTCGCCAGTGTTCGTAGCGGATAGCCTTTTTCACCGGGACCTGCTTTTTTGATCGCGCCCGGCAGTACCGTGGCGACTTCCGTTCTGAAATCGGCGAACTGGTAAGACAACAAGAGACGCTGAAACCGCTCTTCACGAACACGGTTTTGCAAAGCTTCAATTTGACTTTGCAGAGTATGAACTGGACTAAAATGCTCGCGAAGGCGACTATAGAAAAGCGTCACCGCCAACGTCCACGTTAATGCGAATGTAACCAAAACATTGGTTTTCATCACATTTCGTATCGGAAAATTTGGGCAAAAGTTGAAGCCGACGCGCTATCTGGCCG
>DAIDJH010000088.1 GCA_027451425.1 Bdellovibrionales bacterium
AAATCCCGATGAGTACGGCCTGCACTTCACCCGATGACGTCGCCAGACCACGGAATGCGTCCATGATCCCAAACACGGTTCCGAGTAGACCGATAAATGGGGCGTTTGAGCCGACCGTGGCCAAAAAGCCGAGATGCCGCTCCAACTTTTGTCGTTCAAGTTGGCTGTAGGAATCGAAGACCTCTTCAAGACCTTTTGAACCATGATCTTTTGAGTGACGGATACCATACGAAAGTGCACGCCCCTCGACGGAGTCGCGATCGCGTGAAAGCTCTTCGAGGTCTTTGAGATTATTCGACTGTAAGGTTTCTTGCAGTTGCTTTGCCATTAAAGCACTTTTTCGTGTCACTGCGGAGAGCGCAAAATATCGCTCGATAATAAAGGCGACGCTGAAAACGCTCAAAAGGATGAGCAGCCAGAGTGTACCTTCGTGTACGGCTTGTGCGATGAAAAAAAACTTTTCTGTTAGCATTGTAGAATTCTCCTAAACGTTGCTCGAAAAATTATCGCTGGTCTAGTTTTGCGTGGTCAAGTTATCATCTCTGACATGGGTCGTCTGGCGTGCATTCTGACAGTTTGCCTTTTGCCTTTTGCGGGCTGCGTGTGGGCAGTGCGCCCTAAGCCGTCATTTTTGATCATCGCGGTTGAGAATCTAAGCTCTGAATCTCTTGATTGTTCGTCCAGCGGCGTTGAGGGCGGCAGTTCGTCGGAGGGATTGGCCGCGTTGTGCGCCGACGGCGTGAGGTTCACCCACGCCTACACGACCTCAGTTTTGAGTCAGCCGGCATTGGCATCTGTGTTGACGGGGCTCTATCCGATTGATCACCATGTTCACCAAAACGGGGATCAATACCTTTCAGAGAAATTGATGACGGTTAGTCTGGCGGCGCTGCAGGAGGGTTACAGGACTGCCTTTTTTTCGGGTGGCCCGCCAATTTTTCGAAGATCGGGCTTTGCCAAAGGGTTTGAAGTTTTTGACGACGATGTGATATCCACGGCGCGGCGGTTATATCGCCCATTCGACCACTCCTCACGGCGTTTATTAAATTGGATGGATGAAAATCCCGGACGACCTTTTTTTGCAACTGTCTACGTTCCGGATCTGCAGTTTGCATCCGAATCTCCAAGCGGTGATGCCCAAATCGACGTTTTTTTGAGCACATTATCGGATCTCGTGAGCGCCTTAAAAAAACGCAATCTGTGGAGGGGGATGAATGTCGTTCTGGTCGGCTTGAACGGGGTGTCGGATGAAAATCGCGGCGATATAGGCACCCTCGATCTGTTCAGTGAGAACACACGGGTGTTTTTGCTTTTTAAACCGGCGCACAAAGACCGTGACCGCGGGAATAGTTGGTCGATCGACGCCAATGTTTCACTTGCCGATCTAGGGGCCACGATTTTTCAATTGTTACGTGAACCGACTACGGCCGCGCTTCAGGCTCCTTCGCGGCCCGCATTAAATGCGATTTCTTTCGCGTCGGCTCTTGAGGGCCCCAACGTATCATGGCCCAGGGATCGCTTGATCCTTATCGAATCAGGATGGGCGAGCTGGCGTGGGGTGGGTCTGACTCGTTACGCATTTCGACTGGGCGATCTATTGTACGTTTACGATAATCCTCCTAAAATTTTTAATTCATTAACGGATCGATTCGAGGTGCAAAACATTTCGGCAACTGACCCGGAAGTTGAAAAGCCCGTTTCGATGATCCAAGCGTTTATCGATGAAAACAAAATGCAGCCATTTGTTCCGATCCCGGAGGACCTTCGTGACAAAGTTGTCGTGGCGAAAGATTTGTTTTCCGATGATGAAATGTCAGCTGACGTAGACGAAGAATTGTCGCGTCTGCTCAGTTTGCGACCGCGAGACTTGCAGGTTGCTGGGTGGAGCGCGTGGCGGGCGTTAAACGAAAAAAAATGGCATGAGCTTGAATCGCTCGGCCAAACCTACCACGAACCGGTTTGGATTTATGTCGCTGAGACAAAGCTTGGTAAGAAATCGACTCTGCCGACAAGTGAAAGGCTGCGCACCGCTCATGAATTATCTTCTGTGCGCGAGGACGGGCGTCAATACGAGATGTCGCGACTTTTGCGCGCGGCGGTTCGTGAAAATTTCAGCAATAGCCTTTCGTGGGATACCATTTTAGATCTCAAGGAGCCATCGATTGTGGAACTCGCGCGAGCGCTTCGGCCTAACTAAGTTGGCAAATTCCCAACCAAAAAGGTTGATTTTGCCTTAGGCGCGCGATTGATGTTGAAATGGTTTGCAATGTGCGCTCCGAGTCGGGCAACGAATAGATAGCTCCGGGCAGTGAAGAACTTGAAACCAAAATCAACTTATCGTTTGGTTGCGTGCGAATCGTTTCAACGGCGAAGTCACTGGTTGGCTCAACGCCAATGAAACGCGATGGGAGTGGAGGCAGAATGTTGTCCGGTTTTGAGAACTCCAAGCCAAGATCTTGTTGATTGCCAAGAGATAAAAGATTTTGGCCGGGGCGATCAAGGAGCACAAAGGGTTGTCCAACCTGAATCCAGGCGGCTTCTTCGTGGTTACGGGCCAGAACGAATAGCTCCATGGCCGTCACGAATTCTTCGCGATTTTCTTCATTGTAAATTGTATCGCTTGCCAGCTTTACAGCGACGCGAAGGTCGTTTGCGAGCGGCGACAAGCACGTGAGTCGCGAAAATGGAGAAGTGGCTTCGACATCCTGGCGGGTTGATAAAAAATAATCTTGAATTTTTCGCACCGCCTTTCGTGCGGCGGTGCGCGCTCCCCAAGGCGTCGCCACGATCAGTAGGCTGCCGTCAGGTTCGATGTGAACCTCGGGGCGCGGGCGAAACGCATCGGCACTGAATGATTTTTCTTCAAAGTGAATCATATTTACAGTTCCACGCCGTATTGCTGGAGTTTGCTTCGCGCTTTCTCGTAATAATTTTCGCCGGGAACCGATTTGTGCACAATACGTCTCCATTTGTCTTTTGCCGAGTCGAGGTTGCCCATATTTTCTTCAAGGACGCTGTCTTCGTAAACACTCTTCATTTCGTCACTCAAATGCCTATAGGCTTGGCGCTTTAAATCCTGCGCGCGCGCATTATTCGGGCTTTCGTCCAAAACGGCGTCGCATTCTTTCAATGCAGCTTTAAGATTGTCGTTATCGATGTTGCTCTGGCAAGCGGAGAGACCCGCGCGCACTTTTTCGCCGATCGTTTTCTCAATCGAAGCGATTCGCCTTGTGGCGACGTCCTCTTGCTGATTTAGGCCGGGATATTGACCGTGCACGAATTTTTTAAATTCGGTAAGCGCGTGTCTTTGATGGCCCTCTTTAAATGCCGATTCTGCTGATTCGAATACATGCCGACCTTCGATCTTGCGTTGAGCATACTCTTGTGCGCGCTGCTGTACGGACTTGGCCTGTTGTTCGCGGATATTCGCTTGATTGAGAAGGTCCGTTACCAAAGGATTGCCCGGGTCAAGTTCAATGGCATGATCGAGGCAGCCGCGCATTTCTGCAACGGTGATTGTTGGGCTTAACTTCCCTCGGCACTGATCGACATTCGCTTGAATTTGCTCTTGGGTTTTTTCTTGCTCTTGCTGCCGACGCTGCCGATCGAGCGCTCGGGCTTCATCTTCTTGACCTTGCTCGCAAAGATTTTCTAGTTCTTTTGAGTTCAAATAAAATGGCGTTAGCTTTTTCATTCGGTCGAGCTGCGAAAGGCACAGCGTATACTTTCTTTGCGTGTAATAGTTATGGGCGAGATTAAAGAAATCAACCACTTGTTTTTGTTGTTCAACGGTTAGTGCGCCAGTTTTTGAGGCGGAGGTTTGGCGTCCCGCTGGGGGGGGGGTCGGTCGAGTGAGATTGACCAACGCAATTAACACAAAAGTGCCGATGGCTATGGGGATCAGGCGTTTCTTCAGCTTTTCTTTTGAATGCCAAGGCTCGATTTTTTGAACCAGGCCATCTGTTAGGCTGGTTTGCCGCGCTGTCGGTTGAACCAGTACAAGCCCGCCGCCGTTCAGTTCAAAATTTGTGTCTTCAAAAACCATGGATAGCGATTTTTCTTCTTCATATGCGGTATCATGAATTTCCAGTACGAGTTCAAGGTGGCGAATCGTGAGAACGTCGCCGCTTTTTAGCAATTGAGGCTTGTTGGGTTCGATCTTTAGACCGTTGTGGTGAGTTCCATTTGAAGAGCCGTGATCTATGACAAAATATTGATTGTCCTGTTTAACGAACTCAAGGTGTTTACGGCTGATGGCGGAGTCGTTGATTACAATTTCATTCTCTGTGCCGCGACCGACCCTCCACAGGCTCCCTTCGAGTTTTAAAACTTCTTCGGTTTTCAATTTATTGTTGATAATTTTCAAGTAGGGTATCAGCCGCGAGGTTTGAGCGACAACCGTCCGATCCTCGCGTGCAGGCGCAATATCGATTTTTGCGCCACTGGGTTCCGCCGGTGTCGGTTTGGCCTCTGCTCCAGATTCTGATTCTGCTTCGGATGGGGACGGATCGGTTATTTCATGCACCGGAACCGTCATGTCGATAGCTGCGGGAGTTTCTTCAAATACGAAGTCATAGGGCGGAACTGAAAATCGAGTTGTATCTTTTAATTGCAGCGTCTCAACATTTTGCCCATCGACTATCATTCCGCCATATTTTGACAGGAGTTGTGCGTGCCAAACACCGTCTTGTTCGAAAAATTTCACATGTTGACGGGAGATTCTACGTTCACTTGCCAATTGAATGTGGCATTGCGTGGAGCGACCAGCAAAAAACTCCTGACCCGGCGTGAGTGCCAGTTCCGAAAGAGGTTGGCCATGCAGATAAACGCAAATCTTCGCCATTAGTTGTCTTGATCCTCCAATGCCACACATGCGTCATGACCGGCGCGCGCGAGATCGAAAATTTTTCGGTCGGATGGAACATTTTGCGCTTGAACCATAAACATCACGTTTCGATAAGCGGCGATACATGCTCGGTACTGTCCTTGATCCTTATATTTAGCGCCGAGATTCAGTTCGAATTGAATTAATTCTTGAAAACGCGTTTGTGCGAGTTGCAGATAGACATTGCACTGTCTATAGAGTTCTGTTTGTTGGTTGGGGAAAAGTGTCGTGCACGCCTCAAAAGCTTCGATAGAGCGATCATATTGGCCCTTTTCATATTCGCGAAAGCCTTCGATGAATTGACGTTCGGCCTCTGCATATTGCCGTGAATTCATTCCGTTCTTGGCGCGCTCGGTTTCGATGTCATTTACGATTTTTTGATCTGTTTTGATGGTCGATTTGATTTGCGCATCACTACTCATTTGAGTTGTTCCTGCACTCTTGTGTTTTTGACTGCCAAGCCAGATTACGAGTAACAGCGCGGCACTTAAAATTGTATAGAAGAGCGGGCGATTGCCCTGCGCCTTTTTGAGATTCGGAAACGAGGGCCTGAGTACATTGTTCTGCATAACATCGGGCGAGGCATTTGACGCGGCGGAGGTTGTGGCGAGAACGGCGGTGTTTTTGAACATCAGTTTGGTTTCGCCAAGTTGAATGACTGCACCCGATTGGAGTTCACAGGCCTTGGTCTCTTGCCCGTTCACAATCATTTTATTTCTTTCGGAGGTGTCGCTGATTTGCGCGCGAGTTGAATCGAGAACAATCACCGCATGTTGACGGCTGACTTTCGGGTCGTCGCCGAGGACAATCGTATTCTCTGAATCGCGGCCGATGGTGATGCGGCCCGAGATGAGTTTGTAAACGGCGCCGCGATCGTTACCGCTCAAAACGGTCAGTGTGTAAATGGCTTGAGGAGCGGCGGCAAGTTCACGCACTGGCCTGGCCCTCCTTCGTACTTGGGACAAACACGACCAACACATAGGCAAGCGATGTGGACCCATGAATCCCTTGCGCGGAAATGTCATAGCTTTCGCTCGAGATTTCGAGTTGATCGATTGCAGTTTGTGACGGCATGGCGACCACTTTATCAAGCAGGCTAAGAACATTGAGCTTCAGAGCTTGATCTAATATTTTGTCCACCGATGTGCCGACCCAAGATTGATTTTGGGCGATTTTATGAATGAAGTGTTCATTGACGGCCGATATCACGCGATCTTGTGCATGTATTGTCAACGCCGGAAAACCAACAAGGTTCACGACGTTTTGCATCTCCGCACTCCTGTCCACTTCGAATTTTCTTAAGTTGTCCGCGCCAAATCCACCGGTCTGGCGGTGCAATAAATTATTGATGCTGGTAATTAGAATTTGTAAATCGACGAATTGATATGGCGAGTGAATAGAAACTGCGCTCTCCGGCGCCATCGCCAAGATCAACTGCTTGTTCGTATCGACTATCGGCTGACGAATGAGCCGATACATGAAGAAATAGAGTATCAAGCCGAGAAGAGTCGCAATAAACAGAATCTCCACGAATAGACTGAGCGTTCGCCCGTTGTCGACGGCAAGCGTGCCCATATTGTAAACCACCACGGCGTAGGCGGCGGTTGTGTCACTTCCAGTGGCGGCGTGGTAGTAGCGAATGGGGACGACCGCGGCGATTTTGCTGCTACTAATTTGAGAGACGGCCTCATTATCGCTTTTGATCGAGGCGCTCACAAATGGGATATCCGTGACGTATTGTCCGGCCTGCTGCACGGGTGCGATGATGTCCTGATTGATGCTCGAAATAACGTAGGCACGATCGACACCAGGTTCGCGCATCGCTGGATCGACAGATACGGACGTCTCAAGCCCTTGTTGGAGTGGCGCGCGATTCACTTCGGCAAGATTGCGCGCGATTGTCAGCGCGTGATTGTGGGCTTCTTGCTCGATGCTTGCTTTCAAAATCCGCATCAGTGGGACGGTCGAAAGAGACGTAACCAAGACGATAAAACAGCCAACAAATAGAGCGAGAACCCAACGAAAATCCATTACTTCGCCAAGACGATAGATTCCGGGTAAGACGACGTCCTCGACATATTTCTGAGCATAAGCTAAAAATGTTGGAGCGACCGGTCCCATCACTGGACTTGTGCCAGGGGTTGGGCCAGAAGCCATGGTGGCGGGCAAGCTTGCGGTCATGGCAGGCACGCTTGAGGTCGTTGCGGGCATATTTGCAGCGGCCGTTGGTCGCGATTTTCTCTCCACAATATCGACAACGATGTCATG
>DAIDJH010000089.1 GCA_027451425.1 Bdellovibrionales bacterium
TGGCCGTTCAAATTGAACGACTGCACAACTTTTGAGAATTGGCTGTCGAGGGGATCATATCGGCCCATGTTGTCGCGATTGAGAAGATAAACTTGTCCTGATTTACCGCCAGCCACAAGCAAGTGCGGCGTCGAAGTGTTTTGCTGATCGGGGAGTACCATTACTCCACCCGAACCGACATCAAGGTCGATCTGCATAGTGTTCATGCTGATTTGATCAAATGGCGTAAAAAAATCGATTTTCTTGAAATCGCCGTAAGCATTCAGCGCAAGTTTTAAAATGCTGTCGCCATAATTGTTTTGACCATCGAAAGCGCCGTTGCCGGTAGCAAAATAGATGTTGCCGCTTGAATCGATGGCGGGGGCGCCCCCCAAAGACCAAATGCCGGCTTGATTGCCGGGCGATGTCGTCAACCACGAACCGGTCTGTTGAAGTGTGGGGTTATTCGAATTCGGGTTTTGAACAGTATAATCGAGAATGAGCCCGCTGTAGGGGCCTTCATCGCAGCTTGAAGAAAATGGGATGAGAACGTGCGTACCGTAATTGTCCGTGAAAAGAGTTAAGGCTTCATGTTGAGTCGAGTGCAAGGCATCTAACCCGGGCGGCAATTGAATCTGATAGGGACCGCCGAATTTTTCAGCGCCGGTCCGAATATCGAGCGCGTGCAATGTCAGCTTGTATTTTTGATTGAGCTGATTCTGACTTGGATTCGGAGGCAACGCAACGGTTGTGTCTTTTGTCACTGCCACCACATAGAGCGTGTCGGTGGAGGGATCAATCACCGGCGTCGCATTGATGCCGACGTACGAACCTGGAAAAGGCGCAATGTCAGGGCAATTGATGTCGGCTGTTGTACCAGTGGTCGGTTGGCCGGTGACAGTTGTACCAGTGAGTGGCTGATTGTGTGGATCGGGTTGGCCGGCTTGCGGGCCATTTGGGATTTCCGTGAAATGATTCACCCAAATCGGGTAAGGATTTGCTCCTGGACTATTTGAAGCGTTGAACCCGTAAACGGAATCGCCTTCAGTCGCGACATACAACATGTTGTACGGTTGCGATGAACCTGGAACATGCACGTTCGTTACGTAGAGTGGTTGCGCGTAAACATACGAGCGCGTGGGGAATTCGGTGATTTTGCCAAACGTGCTCATTTGAACATTTTGGTGAGTCAAAATCGTTTCGTTCGGGTTAAAATTCGAGCGTGCAAGATCGTAACCGCGGGTGAAGACTCCTTGGTGTGGCGAGGGCGGGGTGATGTTGCCGGACGCGGAGCTGTCGGCATTGTTGCCGTTGTGACCAAATGCCGGCCACGCAATGAGCAAAAGTAAAAGCACAAGAAGATCTGTGGCGAGACGTCCGCGCATATTTTAATCCTTTGTCGATATGAATGCCCGGATGATATAGAAAATGAAAACGAATTTCGACTGTTAAAATTTTAACGGGCCGACGAATTTTTTCATGGCGCATAGAGCGCGGCGCTTAGGAACTCAAATTGCAAATCCGTTTTCTCATGCTCTCAAAAGCGAACCTCGCACGGTTGGTAGTGATTTACCTGTACATGTTTTTGACAGTGTTGACGATTTCCGTCCCGGCGTTGGCTGGCAAAGAGCCGTCTTGGGTGAATCCTCTTGATCGCTATTCTATGACGTGCAAGGAGCGGGTTTTACATGAACTGGGGTGGACGATTGTCGACGACGCAACGATTTCATCGCCGCAACTGTCGCACGATCCATATTGTTTTGCGGCCGCTCAACCGAACGGATGGCTCCCGCATAATGTTTTGAAATTACCGCCCGCATTTTGGGATGAGATTCTAGGCAAAGTTCAATCTCCGAAGCCCGGTTCGCCGGTTATGAGCGCGAACACAGCGTTGGATATTGCGCTGCGGTCCGACGGAAGTCAGTGTATGTTCCAGCAAAAATTCAATCGAGACATTCGGGGTACAATCGATTGGTTGAGCTCCTGGTACAACGTACTTTATCAATTTCCGGTTTGGACGAACAAAGATGTGTGGCTTGGTGACGTAAAATATTGGCATCAAGTCGGGTGTGTCACGAAAGGCGGTAACGGCGGCTCGGACACTTGTTATGCTCCTGAGCAGGCGCATTTAACCCAGGCTATTGAAAATCTTGAAAAGCAACCCGTAGCTGTCGATTGCAGTGTCGGTGTCGATTTAGCGGAATACATCGCGCTGGCGCGCGTATTCGGACCCCAACTTGCGGCGGCGTTTGGCGATTTTCCGTTTCGAGAACGGGCGAACAGCCCGGTCTTAAATGCGAGGTTTTATGTCGGGCACGACGCCTACGAGTCGCCGAGTGCGTTGATGGGCAAGTATTCCGTTGAAACATTTAATGGCCCACACGAAGAAGTGACCTTCGATTGGTCGGGACGAGCGAGAGCGGCCTTGGGTCCGCAGGCCTTTATAGGTGCGATGGGCGATATCAAGAGCGCGTACGGCCCTAAATTTATCGACGATGCCAACAACAAAGCCGAAAATTTCATTATTGATGACGTCAACCATGAAGCTCTTGCTGCGCTGATGACAGCGGGAGGTGTGCAGGGGTTTGATAGGTCGCTGAGCGAAATCTGGCGCCTTGCTGAAAAGCTTCGCGATGAAGTGGGGCCCGCAGGTCTTGAGTCTCTTGTGGAGCTTGTCAAATTTGGCGAGATTTTGCCAACTGACGGATTGCCCTTACCAATTCGCGTGATAGCGGCTATGAACCGCAACGTGACGGTTGTGAAAGAAACGTACTTCAACCTAGCGCCACTGTTGAATAATCCATTTTTGCGCAGTACCAAAGTTTACGTTCACCCGCTCGGAGTTGAGCCGATCAGCTATCACATCTTACGACTGGCGTTGATCAATCCGCGCACGCCATTCCTTATACGGTTCAACTACGACACGATTCATGGCGAAATTTTCAACCGGTGGCTGAAAGTCAAATTGGATCGGTGCAAGTAACAGATAGTTAACAAGCCATTACCTGCGTTCTGAGAAATGTGTTGCTTTTACCGTCGGCACTGTTGCTCCCACATGAACTTTGTGCAAAATTTGAATTCATGGCAGGGGGATCGTGACAATCATATGCTCTTAAAAATATTTTTGTTTTCGAAAGATTTTCATTTTGAAAGTCGAGACAAGAAGCAAACAACACCACCAAGGGGGAGTGAATGAAATTAGATTTTAAAAAACTGTGTCTTGCAGCGGGGCTCAGCATCGCGGCACTCGGGCTCTCGGCGTGTGGCGGGGGCAGTTCGGGCGCGCCTGGAATGGTGATCATCTCGCACGGCGGTTACTGGGGCTATTATTCGGGTGTGGAGTTTTGCGATATCGTGAACAATTACTGCGGATCCGGCATGGCCTACGGGATCACTGGTAATGGCCTTTATTATAATGGTGAATACGTCACAGTCGTCAGTACGGGCACGGTGAGCACCGGTACTACGGGCGGTACAACAAGCACGGGCACGGTGAGCACCGGTACTACGGGTGGTACAACAAGCACGGGAACAGTGAGCACCGGTACTACGGGTGGTACAACAAGCACGGGGACAGTGAGCACCGGCACGACGGGCGGTACAACGAGTACTGGCACAATCGGTGGCACGGTCAGCACCGGCACAACGGGTAGTGGTACGGTCAGTTCTGGCACGACCAGTTCCGGCACGATAGCCAGTATTGAGAACTCGACGACGGATACGAGCTTGATGCAGGCGATGGTGAACATGGCCGACGTCAACTCCCAGGCGAGCGCCATGGTGAACCAATTTCCGATGAGTTTCGAAGCAGCACGTCAGTTGGTTCAACTGTCGGATAAAATGCAAATTCTGCAGCAAAATAGTCAACTCACAAACGACGATCGCGCGGCTATTGCGACGGCAGCTCTTGCTGTTGGTCAGGTGAGCCAAGCCGAGGTGACAGGTGCGCTGGCGAAGTTCGCTAACGGCGACAAGTCGGCGTTGACAAACGTTGAGTTGAAATATGCTCACAACGTGGGGCTCTCAGACGACGAGATGCCAATTGTGCGAGATCAAATCTTGCCGCAGTTGGGAGTGCAAGTGCCACAGTAAACTGAGCGAGGCCGCCTTGCGAGTGCGGCCCATCGCCAGTGAAACGTTGATTTTTCAAAAATGGGCCGTAGAAATGCGGCCCTTTTTATTGGGCCGGCGGAGCCACCTTTTTACCCTCCAAAATTTTCATAAATCACGAATAAATTTGGAGAAATTTATTTCAAACAGTAAACCATTGGCGGGTGAGACTCCTTAAAATTCTCTTTTTTTTCTACTGTTTGACGGGTGCCGGATTGTTTTCGGTGACGGCGCACGCGGATGAAAATCAATCGCTTGTCGAAATTCCATTAACGCCGGACACATTTCCCGCCGATGATTTAGTTTATCAAGGTCGTGTTTTGACTCACGAACAAGCCCTCAATCTTGAGCGCAACGCCCACGTCGATTTGTCGAAACTTGAGCCGGATACATCCACGGATATTTATAAGGGCGTCTCCACTGAGGCGGATTCGCCTAAAGATGGGGCGCTCCCGATTCACAGCGGTCAGACCGTTGAATTTATGAGCGAACTTCAGGGAGCGGCGCCGGGCCTTTTTGAAATGAATGTGCTCGTGCCGCAACCGAACGGGCAACCGACGACGATGACTTTGTACTTGAGTGCGACACTCCACAAATATCTTTTGCGAAAAGAAATGCTACGGCGGCTTGGTTATAAAATACCGGCAATGAAGTGGCTTAAGCAAATCACCGTTCACTTTGACAATCCCTTTGATATTTTGCCGGTCATCGACTCGGGCATTATTTTGGGGACAAACGTTTCGCAAAAACGCTGGGTTCTTACCGTTCCAGGACAAAAACCGGGCGATGTGACCTTGCAAGATGTAATGGCAATCAGTACGGACCCAACGGCGGCCAGATACTACAACGTCGCTTTTTATCCGCCTGTTGAACGAAACCCAAGTACACAGCAAATCTTACCGCAAAACCGCCGAATCATGCGTGCGCTTGCAATTGTCGCGGGCATAACAAATCTCAGTGAAAGTCTCAACATGGTCGATTGGAATGTCGGGCAAGTTGAAAACCAGACCGTAGTGTACGGAGTCGACGGTTACGTGAATTTTGCTTGTGGTGATGACGACGCGGTATGGATGTTACGCAAAATCGCGAAATTAACACGCGAAGATTTTGTGCAGATGGTGCGCGCTGCGGACTTTCCAGAACCGGCGGCAGATCTTCTCGTTGAAAAATTAATTTCGCGGCGCGATTCACTCATACGGGAGTTCAGTCTTGCCAACGTCGCACAATTGCCGTTTCACGCACATCTCAATGAATCTCCCGATATCGTAAACGGCAAATTTCTACAGGCGGTAACGGCCGGATACGCGACGCGCTTTTCCGGTCACGATCTCGCATCACCAGTGAAGGGCCTCGGATGGTATGGGTTTGCCGAATTAGAAGGTAACGTCCTTGAGAACTTGTTTACGAAAATCAACAATGACATTCCTGGTCTGACGATCGCCAGCCAGTACGCGAAGCACGGGCGAAGTGTAATGCAAGAGGCGTTCACGCGATTTTTGCGGACCGGTCAAAATCAAGGCATTCCGCTTAAGGTATGGAGCGCTCCGCTTCTCAACGGCGGTTTGAATATGAGTCGAAGTGTCGTGATCGGCAATTATATGGGGGCAAATAACCTTGTGCAGTTAGCCGACACCGCCAGCGAGTATCTCAATGCCGGCATTTTAATCGGAGTCGATGGATTGCCCGTGAATGTCGGTGTGCAAGGGCTTATCCAGGGCACAATCACGCGAAGTTTGACTCACCTCAAACCAATTCAGCCGCCTGAAACTTTAAAAGCCGCCGCAACCCAACCGTTCAATCGAATTTTAGTCGACTTGTTGTTTCGAGATGCAGCTGACGTATTTGATAAAGTCAGCCAATATCAACCACAATCCGGTCAGGAGATTTCTCCACAAACGCTCGATAACGAAATTCAATCGGAACTTGATCAACTGAAGAACGCTTTGGGCGTCGGCGATTCATTGATTCTGACGGAGAGCTTGAACAGTGAACAGAATTTAACAGGTTCGTATGGCATTCTAAGCGGCCTTGGGCCAGCCGCTTCGCTAACCGTCGGCGGCAACCAAGTTGTTTTGTCACGCTTATACATATACAGAGTCGATCAGAACACGATCCAAGTCTACAAAGACAACGGCGAATTGAACGGCGTGAACCTGTCGTTCGAACTTTCTCTGGGGCAACCGATTTCATTTCCGGTCGTTATGATCACGGCAAAACGGGTGGCCGGTTCGGGCCGCTCCCAAATTTTCACATTGAACATCGACCCCATGACCGAACGCAACCCCGATATTTTTAAAAATGCGCTCGCGCTTATGTCGCTTCTCAAAACGCACTCGATTGAAGTTCTAGCTTCAGAACAAACGCCCAATCAAATTACCGAACATTTTCACGATTCATCGTCAGAATTTCAATTCTTTCATTGGATTCATCGAAATTTGCGATTGAACGGCGACATCTCGGTGAAAACGCCCTTGGATAAGACTCCGGTTCAATATCTCGCGCTTCTCGACGGCCACCAGTCTGGTAAGCACTATCAGCAGCTCGCCACGCAAGTGGGTTCTTATATCGTACAAAGACTGACACAAAATCCAAACTATTTTGTGGATACTCAAGTCACGCCCAACCCGGGGCGAAGTTTCTTGGGCAGCTCTCATACGCGAGAAGTGACATTTCAGTCGCGGGTAGATAACGGTATGCTCACATCGCCATTTGCGCAAATCCAATACAGGTGGGAAGGTTGGGCCATTTCGGCCAACTCACTTTATCAGTTGGCCGCCCAACTGAAGCAGAAATTTCATTACGATTATCAACCAAATTATCCCGGGCCCCAATTGCAATTTCACTTTCATCAGAATTTTTTGGGGACGGCGACCAAAATGCAATTGTATCAGTTGGTCGTGAATATCAATTTGTACCAAAGCGCACTCAATCGTATTGGGCTCATCACGCCGGCTGAAGATTCGGCAATTGTGAATAAGTATTCGATTGTTTACGACTGTGACACGAACTCGCCGGAGCCGATGCGCCATTTGCGGGAATGCGAAGCTCTTTGGGATTTTGATT
>DAIDJH010000090.1 GCA_027451425.1 Bdellovibrionales bacterium
TCTTAACCGGAGAAGCGTTTTCGCTACAGAAGCAAAGCCCCGGCAAACACCACATTGAATAGCGCCGTCGCCGAGCGCCTCCGCTCGGGCGTGTGTCGCATAGCAATTCTTTAAATTCAATTTCGCAATACAGTGTTTGAGAAATTCAATTTTTCTGGTGTCAGAATCAACCAGGCGCACCGTTCGATCTTCGCCTAAAATTGCGGCCACAATGCCTGGGATTCCGTTACCCGACCCTATGTCGTAGATATCCTTCTTCTTAGTGTGCTTCAATATGATTTCAGTCGCACAAATTGCATCCGAGATATGAATAGCATCGCAATCTAATTCAGTTTTAGCTGAAATAAGGTTAATTCGTTTATTAAAATGGAGGAGCTCTGCTTGGTATGCGCGAAGACTATCTAAAGTTTTTTGATTGAGGTGCGGAAACCACTGTGGCACACGCCAAAGCATCTCCGTCGCCGAATTTGTTTTGTCCTTCATGTTGCTCTCTGACAAGCTTTCAAGTGGATCATTATAGCCTGGATTGCACTTGGGTTCACGCCACTAATGCGGCTAGCTTGCGCCAAATTTCTAGGGCCTATGCTTCTTAACTTTTCTCGCTCTTCACTAGAAAGCCCGTGAACCTTCTCAAAATCAAGCTCGCGCGGAATCAGAACCTCTTCCATTTTCCGCGCTTGCTCGATGATCTTTGTTTGTCTGTCGATGTAACCTTCGTATTTTGTTTCTATCTCAACGGGCTCTATCACTTTATCAAAATCGTGGTTCGTCTCTAATCCAAACTCCCTAAGTTTGAAACAGGTGAGCTCCTCTCTCCTCAACAAGTCCTTAAGTTTCATCGGTTTTTGTAAAACCGGAGAGTTCATTTTTTTAAAAGCCGCTTGTGTTTCCGGCGAAGGCACAACGGCCGTTGTTGCGAGAACTCGGCGCAGCTCTTGCCGCTCACCTAGGACCTTCTCGTATTCGTTCAATACGCTGTCCGACACCAAACGATTTCCTGTAGCAACATTATGTAACCTGTCGAGAACATTATCTTCTCTTAAAACAAGTCGATGTTCCGCTCGCGAGGTCATCATTCTATACGGTTCGCGCGTTCCCTTCGTCACAAGATCATCAATCAATACTCCGATATATGCTTCGTCGCGGCGCAAGATGACCGCTTCACGCTCAAGACATTGCATTGCTGCGTTTATACCGGCCAAAAGCCCCTGCGCGGCCGCCTCTTCATAACCGCTTGTTCCGTTTATTTGCCCGGCAAAAAACAGTCCGGAAATCTCCTTTGTCTCTAGCGTTCCGCTCAACTGGGTTGGCTCAAAAAAATCGTACTCGACCGCATATCCGGGCCTAACCAGCTTTACGTTCTCAAGACCTGGCATTGTTCTTAAAAACTCGTACTGTACGGCCTCCGGTAGGCTCGTTGACATTCCTTGAATATAAATGAGCTCTGAATCAAGTCCTTCTGGCTCCAAAAAGCTTTGATGGCTAATTTTCTCTGCAAACCGCGTTACTTTATCCTCAATGCTTGGACAGTATCTCGGCCCCACGCCTTGTATGACCCCGCAAAACATCGGCGACTGGTCTAAGTTTCGCCGAATAATTTCATGTGTCGCTTCATTTGTATGTGTGATGAAGCAGGGGATTTGTGGAAGAGTCAACCTAGCCGGGCTTCGAAAACTAAACGGTATGAAGCGCTCGTCGCCGTACTGCTTTGCCGTTTTTGAAAAATCTATGCTCGACTTCAGAGCTCGCGCCGGCGTCCCGGTTTTTAGCCGCGATACTTTAAATCCCTGATCCGCCAACTGATTCGAAATACCAACGGTTGCTTTGTCGCCTGCGCGCCCGCCCGGAACCTGCTTAAGCCCAAAGTGCATCACTGCATTCATAAAGGTGCCCGCACACAAAATTACTTTTTCCGAATATATTTTTACTCCGTCTGCGGTCTCAATACCCCTACATTTTTTACCATCTAAAATAAGTGCGCGCGCTTCAACTTCGTACACGCTCAAGTTTTTGGCTGCGCTAACGACCTTGTTCATGTGTTTACAATAAAGGTCTTTATCGCATTGGGCGCGTGAGCCGCGAACAGCGGGGCCGCGGCTTGAGTTGAGCCGCTTGAATTGGATGCAGGTTTTATCAGCGGCAATGCCCATCTCACCGCCTAGAATATCGATCTCCTTCACCATGTGGCCTTTGGCAAGACCGCCAATCGATGGATTGCAACTCATGTAGCCAACGCGGCTCATATTATTTGTAAGAAGCGCCGTGGAACAGCCGAGTCGGCTTGTCGCAAGACAGGCTTCAATTCCTGCGTGCCCCGCCCCAACCACAATGACATCAAATTGGTTCATGCTTATTTTCCTATGCAAAACTCGCGAAATACCAGGTCTGTAACCTCATCGGCCACGCAGACCCCGCGCAGCGCTAAAAGCTCCTGCAGCCCCGCATACAAATCCGCCGCTATAAATTCAGGACTTTGATTTCCTCTAAGTGCCGCTTCCCCGGCTTCGAGATAATTTAAAGCCTTAGAGATGGCTTCAAATTGCCGTGCACTTTGAACTGTGACCCCGCCGTCTAGGACCGTCGATTTTGCATATGGTAGAATCAGGCTTATAAGCTGATCAAGGCCAAATCCCGTCTGCGCGCTCACCAACACATCCACCGCAAAGCTACTCGCGCGGCCCAAATCGTCAGACAAACCCAACAAATCTGCCTTATTTCCCACTGTGATGACCGGAGCCGTCAGGTGTTCCAGGTCTATTGAAGTCGGCGCGCTCTCACTAGAATCTAAAATATGAAGAATTACATCGGCCTGAGTGGCAATCCCAATTGTGCGGTCAATCCCCAGTTTTTCAACCTCGTCATGTGTCGTGCGAATACCCGCGGAATCCACAAACCGGATTCGGTGCCCAAAAACGTGTTTTATGGCGTCAATCGAGTCTCGCGTCGTTCCTGGATGAGCTGAAACAATTGCGCGATCTTCACCAACAAGTTTATTAAACAAACTTGATTTGCCAACATTGGGGGCCCCAACAAGCGCAACCGTCAGCCCCTCCCTTAACGCTCGCCCTGATTTATAGCTTGCCCTTAGCCGCTCAAGCGCATCTTTAGAATTACCTAGGCGCAAAAGAATCTCCTCTACCGGAGTAAAGACGATATCCTCGCTTGAGAAATCTATGTTTGCTTCCATCTGCGCAAGGACCCAGGTGATGTCGTTTTCGATCTTCCGCAGTTCACCTGAAAGCTCTCCACGAAGAGCATTAAGTGCCGCCTTCGCCGCTTGAGGACTCTGGCTTTCAATAAGATCTAGGATGCCTTCGGCCTGAACAAGATCTATCCGGCCATTCATGAATGCGCGATAAGTAAACTCACCCCGTTCCGCCATTCGCGCGCCGGCCGAAACAAGAGATCGAAGAATTTGTTCAACAATCACCTGGCTGCCGTGGCACGAAATTTCAAAACTTGTCTCACCCGTATATGAGCGGCCTTTTGCAAAATACGTAATAATGACTTCGTCTAGTGGCGATCCACTTTCATCACACAAATACAAATGATAGGCTCGGTGACTATCGAGCTTGGCCGTAAGCGCCGGCGCAATTTTACGAACTTTCGTCTCTGCATCGCCGCCACTTACTCGAATGACGGCTAAGGCTGACGCGCCTTGCGGCGTGGCTACCGCACAAATCGTGTCTTGGTCACGGTCAGTACTGAACATGACTCATTGTGGGTTCTCTTCAAGACCCGACTCTTCAAACAATTCCTCACCTTTTGCGGCATAAATCTTGATCTTTTTAAAAAACCCTTCGCCCACCGACCGGCTCTTCACCCGCCCATCTTGCGCTAAATATTGGTGTATAACCTTTCGGTCGCGTGGTGGGAGAGCACGAAAATAAACCGGCTTGCCCTTTTCTAACGCCACATTTTTGAGCTTTTCAGCAAGATCGGTGAGCTCTTGATTCGCTTGCTTGCGAAAGCCCGCGCTATCAACGTGAATTGCCGCCCGTGAATCTGGCAGCTGGTGTTGAACCACGCGAGTTAAAAACAGCTGAATAGCGTCTAAAAGTTGCCCCTCGCGCGCATGAAACATTTCCTCATCGCTTCCGCTGATCTCAATTTGAAAATCCTCATCGCCATCACGAATAACCTCATAATTAAACCGAAGCCCTGATGTATCGATCAAGCCCCGCAGGCAACTTTCAATTATTTCTCCGGCGTCGCTTGCCCGCTCAGCTTCTTTCTTACCGAATAGTTTGCCAAAAAATCCTGACATATAACCTCTCCTTGTTTAGGCGTGGACAACTGATAATTGTTTATTTTCTTTCGTGAACAGGTACTGTTGCAAAAATCCAAAAAGCGAGCTGACAAAAATATACAGGGTTAGCCCGCTTGGTAACTGCACCGTCATAACTGTAAAAATCAGCGGCATAAACTGCATAATTTTTTGCTGTGACGGATCCATCGTGTTGGGTGTAATTTTTTGCTGCGCCCACATTGCCGCGCCCATTAAAATCGGAATAATATAGTATGGGTCCTTTGCGCTAAGATCATGAATCCAGAACCCGAACGGCGCCTTATATAGCTCGATGCTTTGCCCAATCACCTCATACAGCGCAAAAAATATTGGGATTTGAAGAAACATCGGCAGGCATCCACCAATAGGATTCGCCTTATTTTCGCGCATGAGCTGGAGCATTTCTTGATTTAACTTTTGCGTGTCATCTTTGTATCGCTCACGCAGCGCCTTGATCTGCGGCTGAATTCTTGCCATTGCCTTCATCTGACGATAGCTCAAGATATTAAATGGCGCGACAATCGCCCGCACGATAAGCGTAAGAACAATGATCGCCAACCCCCAGTTTGGTATGACTGAGTGGATTAGCTTCATCAGCCAAAAAATACCCTTGGCTATAGTTGTGAAGAATCCGAAGTTAATGAGCCCCGTCATCTTCGGAGAAATGCTTTTTAAAAGACCGTACGATTTCGGCCCGGCAAACCCCGTATATGAAATTTTAAAGTCCGTTGCCGGATTAAACATATCATATTTGAGACGCTCAATTGCCATCGGTTGCGCACCAGGCTCGGACCACTGTTGAACGCTTGGCATAACGGGCGAGTGGTCGAGGAGACCTATTGCAAAATACTGTGACCCGTATCCCGCAACAACGGTTTTTGCATAGCTGTCATTTACGGCCTTGCTCGGGCTTACGATCGTGCGACTTGTTTTTCCATCATGATCAGCAAAAAACTCCTGGTGTTCAAATCTCCCGCGTAAAAATCCAGAAACCGCCGGCGGAATTTTATCGGCAACTTCTGTCACTAAGCCCTTAAAGTCCGCGTATGGGTTTGTTACGTCGACATCGGAAGTAAGCGTGTATTTTGCTGAGTCGATTTGGATTCGTTTTGTTATGGTCATGGCGCCAACGTGTGCTTCGCCAGTGAAGGTATTGCTTCCCGTTTGGCTAATTTTAAAATCAATCGGCTGATTTTGACCCAAAATCCAGGTGCTAAAAAGTCCGAGGCCGGCCCCTTGAGCAAATGTTATATTTTTATTTTCCCGGCTTGTGTATTTATTCAGCTCTACATCTCGAATGGCCATACCGCGAGATGACACCACAAAGCTCCATGTGGGGTCTGAAAATTTAATTGTTGTTTCTTCTGTGGGTTGGGACAAGGGCTGTGGCGCAACAACATTAGTAATCGCGCTTGGTTTGCCGGCGGCTGCCGTCTTCGCGTTCGAAGTCGTGACAACTTGGGCAGGCTGGTTTGGGTACTTTTTTGCTAAATATGACTGCCACCCCATCCACACAACACCGATGAGAATAATCATTAAAATGAAGCGGGAATCAAACCCGGAGTTTTGCTCAGTTGAGTCCGAATTCATTTTAAAACCTCTACTCTTTTGTCGGGGACGGGATCATATCCGTATCGGCTAAAGGGGTGACACGCCGACAATCGGCGCAACGACAGACCAAGCGCGTTCCAAAACGGCAACGTTTCAAAGCATTCCTTAGAGTACTCAGAACACGAGGGGTAAAAGCGGCAATTCCCGCCCAAAAAGAAGCTTAGGGTGAGCTGGTATGCTTTCACACCAATAATTGCCGCGGCATTAGGGGCGCGCGCTACCCATCGTTTCAAATTTTTTAATCGCTTTAAAAATAGTCTGATTAACTTTTTCATGGCTTAAGCCCTTATAAAATGCCAACCCTCGATTGAGAAAAACAAAATTAGCGTCAAAGCCAAAAACCCGCGCTTCAGAAAGATACAATTTCAAATCTTCCCGCAGCCATCGCTTCAGTCTGTTGCGCGTAACGGCCGTGCCGACGTAGCGTGGTATTGTCCAACCAACACGCAGCACACCCTCATCCTTTCGAAGAAAAGACAAAAGAAGCCATTCGCTGATTTTAATCGATTGGCCCTGGCGCTGGATGCGCGTAAAATCCCCGCGCCCACGCAGCCGCTGTCGTGTAAGCTTATTTTCCACCTATATTTACTATAAGGCGTTTGCGCCCCTTTTTCCGCCTGCGCGCAAGAACCTGGCGACCATTTTTTGTGGCCATTCTAGCTCTGAATCCATGAACTCTTTTACGGCGTATGCGGCTAGGCTGATAAGTTCGTTTCGCCATTACGTCTCCATTTGAAAAATTTCAGTTGGGGCATAGAACCACACGCACCGTGCCCCGTCAAGCCGTTGAACAATCATTTGTGCCGTGATAAAAGCGCCGGAAATCCTGTCAACGGCTTAAGGGGGGCCTTTGAATTTTCACGAAATCTGGCTACAGATTAAGCAGTCTATCATTGCAAAGAATTCACATAATCAACCCCTGATTATGTGGTTTGATCCCACAAACCTTGAAGAGGTTCTACAGCAAAACGATGGGTGCGTTTTTAAAATTAGCGTGCCGACGGCTCTCCATCAGTATTGGATATCGCAGAATTTGCTCGAAATAATCTCAAGTGAGATTGCCAGTTTTTGCCCCTCGCCATTTCATATCGATTTGATCATTGTTAAGCCCGAAAATACTGCGGTAATCGCCGCGGTCGAGCAAGGCGCTCAAGATTCTCGCCTGTCTAGCGATAGGTCGGCTCGCGCAACTCCAGTATTTTCGCCGGCACGGGATTCTCTCAACCCTGAATATA